>JAGBGJ010000088.1 GCA_017936045.1 Clostridia bacterium | reverse complement strand
TTGTTTTTTTCCTTATTTATTTTATTGTGCTTTTTTGACAACTTTCAATTTCAGATTGTTGCGGCTCAAAACCGTACAGATCTCTACCTTTGAATGAAATCGCACCTTTGGTGCGGTGAAATCATAAATAAATTTATGATGAAATCTTCTGCTTCGCAGAAAATGAAATCAAATCCGTTTCATCCGCCGCGGCGGATTTCATCACACAGTGATTTCATCCCGTTAAGGGATTTCATTCGTTTCCAAAGGAAACGGATTTAATTATTAATCGGGGCACCCGATTAATATGCTTTGCCCCAGTAAACCATTTTCTTTGCGGGGCGGCCACAGCAGATACACTTATCTGTTATAGTTTCCTGCTCGAAGGGCATACAGCGTGAGGATACCCCTGCCTTTTCCTTAAGGGCTTCCTCGCAGGCGCGGTCTTCGCACCACATAGCCTTGATAAAGCCGGGTTTATTATCGGCAATATCGCACATTTCTTCTAAGGTGGTGGCAACATAGGTCTTCTCGCTTCTGTTGGCAAGAGCCTTATTATAAAGACCATCACGAACGGCATCGAGCATTTCGGGAACCTTGGTTTCAAGCTCATCTAAGGAAACGGTAATCTTTTCGCCGTTATCTCTGCGAACTAAAACGCACTGGTTGTTTTCTATATCGCGGGGGCCGAGCTCAAGGCGTAGGGGCACGCCCTTCATTTCGTATTCGGCAAACTTCCAGCCGGGGCTGTTGTCGGAATTATCAATCTTAGCGCGGCAAACCTTACGGAGTCTTTCATAAACCTCAGTAGCCTTTTCGTTAACGCCCGGCTTATGGGAAGCGATGGGGATAACAACAAGCTGAATGGGGGCAACGGCGGGGGGAAGAACAAGTCCGTTATCATCGCCGTGGGTCATAATGATTGCGCCGATAAGGCGGGTTGAAACACCCCAAGAGGTCTGGAAAGGTGTTGCCTGCTTATTGTCTTTATCGGTAAACTGGATACCGAAGGCCTTTGCAAAGCCATCACCAAAAAAGTGGGATGTACCCGACTGTAAAGCCTTACCATCGTGCATCATAGCTTCGATAGTGTAGGTGTCAACTGCGCCTGCAAAACGCTCTTTTTCGGTTTTAACGCCCTTGATAACCGGCATTGCAAGATACTTTTCGGCAAATTCGGCATAGACATTAAGCATTTGGATGGTTTCGGCTTGTGCCTCTTCAGCGGTAGCGTGAATGGTGTGGCCCTCTTGCCAATGGAACTCACGCGAACGGAGGAAGGGTCTTGTGGTCTTTTCCCAACGAACAACGCTGCACCACTGGTTGTAGAGCTTGGGTAAATCTCTCCAGGAGTGGATTATATTTTTATAGTGGTCGCAAAAGAGGGTTTCGGAGGTGGGGCGAACACAAAGCTTTTCTTCAAGCTTTTCGGCGCCGCCGTGGGTAACCCAGGCAACCTCGGGCGCAAAGCCTTCAACGTGGTCCTTTTCCTTTTGGAGGAGGCTTTCGGGAATGAACATTGGCATTGAAACATTTTCGTGGCCTGTTTCCTTAAACATACCATCCATTATTCTTTGAATGTTTTCCCAGATTGCCCAACCGTAGGGGCGGATAATCATACAGCCCTTAACCGAGGCATAGTCGATAAGCTCTGCCTTAATTACAACATCTGTATACCATTTGGCAAAGTCTTCCTCCATTGAGGTTATTTCTTTTACTAATTTTTCTTTAGCCATTTTTATCACCTGTTATTTGATAATTGTTTCCTTGTAGTTGCCAAGGAAGGTAAAATCGGGCAATTCTTTTTCGAGTGATGAAATTAATGCGATTGTTTTTCTATCGTTAAGGTTGCCCGCAAAGTCAAGATAGAAAAGGTAATCAAACTCGCCGTTTTTAGCTGCGCGAGATTCAATTTTGGTAAGGTTGAGCCCGTTTATACAAAAACGGTTTAAAACTCTATTCAGCGCACCAACACTATGAGGTACCGAGAACACAACGCTTATTTTATTTGCATCTTCGGGAATGATGAGCTGTTTTGAAATGGTTATAAACCTTGTTGAGTTGTTTTTAATGGTTTGAATGTTGGGAACCAACACATCGAGCCCGTAAAGCTCTGCTGCCAAGGTTGAAGCGATTGCGCCAACCGATTTATCTCCAAGTTCTGAAACATATTTGGCCGCCATCGCGGTGTTGCTGTAATGCTCCCCTTTTATACCTGCACCTTTAAGGAAATCTTCCGACTGGGAGAGGGCCTGCGGGTGGGAATACACCGTTTTAATGTCGTTTGCGGTAGCACCCTTTAAGCCGAGCAGGTTTTGGCCAACGGCAAGGTCGGCCGCCGATATTATGTAGTAGCGGTATTTAAGAATGAGGTCGTAAACCTCACTTACCGAGCCTGCATTTGAGTTTTCTACCGGGAGCACACCGTAAACCACTTCATCCTTTGCGACAGCCTTGAATACATCTTCAAAGGTGGTGTAATATTTTATTTTTCCTGTAGTGTGAAGGTTTTTAGCGGCAATGCTGCCAAACGCTCCCTCTATTCCCTGACAGGCGACGGCAATATTTTCCTTAATGCCATCCTTAGCCATTACGATTTGGCCTGCAAGGGCGCCTAAGGGTACAAGTTCAGCCTGCTGTGCTTCCTTACTTACCCCCATAATTTCGCGGTAGATAGAGGCTATGTAGCTGCCGAATTCCCCACCCTTTTCGGTTACATTTTCAATTATTTCCTGTTCCCTTTTTTCGTTTAAAATGGGAAGATTCTGCTCTTTTTTGATTTTTGCTACCTTAAGAGAGCATAACATTCTTTTCTTTAAAAGAGGGATAAGCTCGGCATCGATTGCATCGATTTCTTTTCTGACATTTTCTAAACTCATACTCTATCCCCCTGAGCTAAAAGGTCTAAAAGCGCAATAGCCAGCGCCGCTTCCAACACGGGGAGTGCGCGGGGCACAATGCACGGGTCGTGTCTGCCCTCGATAACAAGAGTGCTGTTTTCGCCCGTTTTAAGGTTTACTGTTTTTTGTGGCTGACCGATTGATGGGGTGGGCTTTATTGCCACATTTACAATAAGCGGCATTCCGGTTGTGATTCCTCCGGTTATTCCGCCACAGTTGTTTGTGTAAGCGCGAACATTGCCCTCATCATCATAATACATTTGGTCGTTAGCACGGCTGCCCCTCATTGAAGCGTAGCCAAAGCCTGCGCCAAAGGATACTCCCTTTACGGCAGGAATACCGTAAAGAATATTTGAAACCACATTTTCTACCCCAAAGAACATTGGGTTTCCAAGCCCTACGGGTAGGCCTACAGCGGCAAGCTCTACACAGCCGCCAACCGAATCGGCCTCCAGCCTTGCAGACTCGATTTCGGCCCGCATAAGCTCTTCTGCGGCAGGGTTGTTAAGCGCAAAAAGCTTTGAAGATAAAGCTTCAAGCTGTGCTGCGGTAACATTAACAGGGTCGAAAGAGGTTTCCGCTACATTGCCGATTGTAAGAATATGTCCGCCAACCGTTATGCCCTCTTCCTTTAGGATTTGGCGGCAAATAGCGCCTGCCGCAACTATTCCTGCCGTTAGCCTGCCCGAAAAATGTCCGCCGCCGCGGATATCGTTTGCGCCGCCGAATTTAACGGCTGCCGCAAAGTCGGCATGGCTTGGGCGGGGGTTGTCTCTTAAATTATCGTAATTATGGGATTTGGTATCGCTGTTTTTTATAATTATGGCAAGGGGTGCACCCGTTGTTACGCCATCTACCACACCCGAAATAATTTCGGGTATATCGGCTTCTTTTCTTGTGGTTGCGGTTTTATCCCTACCAGGAGCTCTTCTTGCCATTTGGGCAAGCAGGGCATCCATATCTATTTTAACGCCCGAAGGCAAACCTTCAAGCAGACAGCCAATGGCAGGACCATGGCTTTCGCCGAAAACCGATAATTTAATTTTTTCGCCTATGCTTGATTTCATATCAGCTTGCCTCCTATTCCTTTAAGGTCTTCGAAAAATTCGGGGTACGATTTATTTATAGCCCCTGCACCTGTTATGGTGCTTTCGCCCTGCGCGTAGGCTGCGGCAACCGAAAAGGCCATAACAATACGGTGGTCGTTTGCGCCATCAATTTGGGCTCCAACGGGGTTTCCGCCGTAGATTACCATACCATCTGCTCTTTCTTCTGTTTTAATACCCATAGCATTAAGCGCTGCTATGGTGGTTTTAATACGGTCGCTTTCCTTTATTCTAAGCCGCTCGGCCGAATGGATGACCGTTTTACCCTTTGCAAAAGCGGCGGTTGCGGCAATGGCCGGCACCATATCGGGGATATTAGCGGCATTTACCTCTATGCCGTGAAGTCCCCCTTTTCTTACATGCAAAACGCCATCTTCCACCGAAATGTTTGCACCAAATGCGGCAAAAACATCAAGTGCGGCCATATCACCCTGAAGAGAAGCAAAATCAAGACCGTGGATTTTAATATCGCCACCGATTGCGGCGGCCGACATAAAGAACGCGGCCTGCGACCAATCGCCCTCTATAACTGTGTTGGCGGCAGCGTAGCGGCTACCCTTTGGCAGTCGCCAGCCGTTGTTTGTTTCCTCTATATTTACGCCATATTTTTTCATGGCTGAAATGGTCATATCTATGTAACCTACCGACTCTAAAGCGGTGGTTGGAATTACATTAACCTCTTCCCCTATTAAGGGTGCGGCCATAAGCAGCCCGCTTATAAACTGGGAAGAAATGTTACCGGGTAGGCAAAAATCGCCACCGGTTAATTTACCGTTAAGGGTTATGGGCAGGTTGTCCGATGATGCCTTAACACCGTGCTGTCTGAAAAGTGTGGTTAAGGTATCCATTGGGCGCTCGGGCAGTCTTCCCGAGCCTGTAGCCGTAACATTTGCTCCAAGCGCGGCGGCTATTGGAAGCAGGAACCTTGCCGTTGAGCCCGATTCGTTAAAATCGAGTATTTCGCCATTAGTGTTTTTGCCCTTTGACAGGGTGTAGCCGTTCCGGTCCTCTTCTATATCCATACCAAGGGCTTTAAGGCAAGAAACGGTTGCCCTTATGTCCTTAGAGGTGCAGTAGGGGGTAACGCGGCTCTCGCCACGGCTTAAAGCGGCACAAATGAGTGCTCTGTGTGCGGCGCTTTTTGAGGGGGGGATAATAACGCTTCCGCTAAGCGCGGCGGGGGTAATTTTAACTTCCATTAATCTGCCTCCGCCAAAAAGCTGTTAATATCTTTTATTGGCATTTTCTCTACAAAAGAGCTGCCTATTTTTTTAGCAAGCACAAGGTTTAGCGTATCTCCCCTGCGTTTTTTATCGTAAAGCATTATTTCAATAAGGTCTTTTATCTGACCCTCGAACTTGGTGGGGAGTGAGAATTTGGTTAGTATGTTTTCAATTTGCTTGGCCGTGCCCTTTTGTGTGAGCCCTGCACTTTCGGCCGCTTTAGTGATGATAAGCATACCAACACCTACCGCTTCGCCGTGGGCAAGCCCTTCAAAATTCTGTGCCTTTTCTATTGCGTGGCCTATTGTATGGCCGAAATTAAGGAGCATTCTTTCCCCTTTTTCGGTAAAGTCGTTTTCCACAACCTGCCTTTTAATGTCTACACAGGTGAAAATTACATCGGTTAAAATGTCATCTATGTTTTGGCAGGCCAAAAGCTGACTAAACAGCTTTTCACTTTTAATTAGGCCGTATTTTATAATTTCGCCAATACCATCGTTTTTATAGCGTGCCGGCAGGGTTTTGATGGTGTTGGTATCAATAAGAACCAGCTTAGGGTTGTGGAATGCGCCGATTAGATTTTTTCCGAAGGATAAATCACAGCCTGTTTTTCCGCCAACCGAGGAATCTACCTGAGAAAGCAGGGTTGTGGGAATTTGCACAAAATCAATTCCGCGAAGATATATGGCCGAAGCAAAGCCTGCCATATCTCCAACAACGCCGCCGCCAAGGGCAACCGCTATATCGCCGCGACCAAGCTCGGCCTCGCACATAGCCTTAATCATACCGCTTACAGTATCTAAATTTTTAGAGGCCTCGCCTGCCGGGAAAACGAAGGTATCAACCTTAAAGCCGTTTTCGAGGAGGCTGGCTTTAACCGTTTGGGCGTAAAGCGGAGCAACATTTGTATCGGTAATTATAAGTGCTTTTTCGGCACCGGTTACCCTGCGTACATATTCGCCGCTTTTTTCCAAAATTTGGGCATCTATTAAAATTTCGTAAGGGGACGCCCCCGATACCGTAAGTTTACGCATAACTGCTCCTACTTTTTGAAAAATTCATTAAAGATTATTTTACCATAAGATATATTATATTGCAAGAATTATAATAGAGATATAATAAGGTTTAGTGTGCGCTGAACATCTGCGCTGCTGTCTACCGTTATGTCGGCCACCTCTTCGTAGATGGGTTTTCTGAAATTATAACGGTTAATTATATCTTGGCGGCCGTTTGCCGTTAAGGGACGGGTTTTATCCCCCTCTATTCTTTTAAGGGTTTCCTCTATTCCGCAATCAAGCAAAATAACCTTGCCTAAATTCTTAAGGTAGGGGTGGTTTTCCCTATTCGCCGCAAGGCCTCCGCCAAGAGAAATTACCAAATTTTTCTTTGTTGCAAGCTCCTTTATAAGCTTGGTTTCAAGGCCTCTGAAATAAGGCTCGCCGCTATTTGCAAAAATTTCGGCAATGGTTCTGTTTTCATTTTTTTCTATAAGACTGTCGGTATCTATAAGCTCCATACCGTACTGGGCGGCAAGCGCCTTGCCTACTGCGGTTTTGCCGCTTCCCATAAAGCCGCAAAGTATAAGGTTATTCATTAAAAATTGCCTCCTGCTCTTTTGCGGTTTTTTCAACAACCTCTAAAACCTCGGCCTCGGTGAAGGAGGCACCGTAAAAGTATTCGTGTGCCTTTGCCGCCTGAGCTACAAGCATTGAAAGGCCTCCGCCACAGGGCTTACCCTTACGGGCGGCAACCTTTAAAAGCTTTGTTTCCTGCGGGTTGTAAACTATATCGTAAACCGCATCGAAAAGGTCAATTTTGTCTTCGGTAAGGGGCATTGTATCTACCTTGGGATACATACCGAGCGGGGTTGCGTTAACAAGGAGATTATAGCGGTCTACAATTTCTTCATCGCACAAAACCTTGATTTCACTGCCGAAAAGCGCGCTTAATTCCTTAACGGTGGCCAGTGCACTATCTAAAAAGGCCTTTGTTGTACCGACAGTAACGCTGCAGCCTGCCTTTATAGCTTCGGCAATAATGGTTCTTGCCGCGCCGCCGAAGCCGTAAACCAAAACCTTGCCGCGAAGCTCTATTTTAGCCAGGCGAAGACCTGCTAAAAAGCCGTATGCATCGGTATTATAGCCGATAAATTCGCCGTTTTTGTTTGCAACAACATTAACGGCGCCGTACTCCTTAGCAGAGGCATCTAACCCGTTTAAATATTTAATAATTTCAACCTTGTGAGGTATGGTAACATTAAAGCCGGCAAGATTTTTAAGGGTATGGCTGAACTCTTCACCCAGCTTTTCGGGGGCAATTTCAAGCTTTCCGTATTCTGCGCTGTAGCCCTTTATTGCAAAGAACTCTTTATGTATGAACGGCGACATTGTGTGCCCTATGGGAAATCCAATTACATTATATTTTTTAACCACAAAATCAGTCCTTTAAATATTTTTGAAATAAAACAGTTGACAAAACGCGATATTCAACATATTATTTTCTTAAGAGAATTCTATTTATTCGCTTGTTATTACTATATCACAAAACTTGCCGTTAGTCTATACACGGTGGGTTAAAATTATTAAGGAGAATGTCAAATGATTTTTGAGAAAATTACCGAAATCCTTGCAGAGCAACTCGCTGCCGACCAAAACACCATGACAATGGAAACCAAAATTGCCGAAGACCTTGGTGCCGACAGTCTTGACCTTGTGGATTTACTTATGTCTATTGAAGATGAGTTCGGTGTTGAAATTCCTGATGAAGCAGTTGAAGACCTTCACACCATTGGCGATGTTGTTGATTACATTTCCAAAAACTCCGACCAGTAATATATAAACTTTAAGCCCGTTAGACTTTGGTCTAACGGGCTTTTTTTATTGCTGTGTTGTTGGGGTATTGCTTGAAGATTCTTCAGAAGAGGAATCTACAACCATATTCGGGTCGTTATAGTAAACGGTTATAAGGTCGTTAATTGAAACCTGCGCGCCTGCTCTGATGCTTGAGCCATCTCTGTCAATTACCTCGTAAATCTCATCGGGTTTGACATCGGCATTTTGGCCCATTTCAAATTTAACGGCATCAACATAGAAGCCTGCTTTAAAAAATTCATTCATACCTTCTTGCCAGTTTTTACCCTTAACATCGGGCATTTTTAACTTATCGGGGCCCTGACTGATGTAAAGTTCAATTTTGGTATCGCGCTCTACACGGCTTCCCTTTTCGATAGACTGCTGGCAAATTGCACCGCGGGGAACGGTATCGGAAGGCATTCTTCCTGCCACTACAAAATCAAAATGAGCAAAGTCGGTTTGAAGTTCTCCATAAACATCGGCATAAACTTCGCCAAGCAAATCGGGTACTTCGAAAAGCACTGCATCGGGTACATAGCCCGAGCTTGCCGAACTGGTTATGGTAGAGGGGGTTGATGGAACGCTTGTGGGCTTGCTTGATTCGTTATTGTCCTTAAATGCGGGCAAAGCGAAAACTATGAATAAAACTGCAAGTATAATAGCTGTTGCCGCAACCGCAATTACTGCATATATAACACTTGTTTTTGCCTTAGCTTTCTTTTCTTCGGGCTCGTTTTCTTCATCTGTAACCACAGGAAGACCTGCAACGGCCTCAAACATTTTGTAGAGCCTGTCGGCCGAGCCAACGCGCTGAAGAGGGTCTACCTTTAGGGCATTTGCCATTGCAACAAGTGCGCCACGGGGTACCGTTTCGGTAACCTTGGTGGGAATAGCCAGTTTATCGTTTGCCAGGCGGTCCTTGGCATCGGGCGGGGTTGTTCCAATAAGGGTGCGGAAGAGCACTGCACCAAGGGCATAAACATCGCAGGTAGCAAAGTTTTCAGTGGTTTCAAGATACTGCTCGGGGGCTGCAAATCCACTTGGAAGCTGAGACAAAAACTCGCTGTGGGCGGTTAGCACCGATTTAATGCAAAAGCCGGTAAGGCGAAGCTTACCATCGCGACCAACGATGATGTTATCGAGGCAAATTCCTCTATGATAAATACCCATATCGTTAAGTGCTGCAACCGTTGAAATAAGGGGCATAAAGAGGGGCTTTGCCTGCTCCCACTTGAGGCTGCCGCCGTTTCTTATAAGGAATTCCTTAAGGGTATGGCCCGATACTGTGGACTGAACAGCATACATCGTTCCGCCTGCTTCAAAAACATCCTCTACCCTTAAAACGGCAAGGCTTGCATCGGCCAAATAAAGGTCTTTAAACAGCTTTGTGAAATCTTCTTTTCCCTGATTGAAGATAAGGCCACGCTCCTCGGCAGGGGTTACGGTTAGCCTGTCATCACTGCGCACAGCAATACCTGCAGGGAAATATTCTTTAATATTAACTACGGCGTTTCTATCGTTATCCCAGCCGATGTAGGTTACGCCATCGCCCGCTTCTTCGATAACCTTGCCGACATAGTATCTGTTAGCATTAAGCCAGGTGCCTGTTTTAAGATGTTCTTTTGAGTTATCAGCTGAGTTGTCGAAGCCGCAAATGGGGCAAACCTGCTCGCCACCGTTGTCGTTCATACAACCCAAACAAAGTCTTTCAGTATTTACCATAAAGTTACCTCCGGTAATTTACATTTCAAGGTATTATACCACAGTTCAGCGCGAATTTCAACCTACTCGCCGAGCGGTATGATTTTATTAAAGATACAGGTGTATTTTTGTGTTACAACTCTGTCCTCGTGAAGTGAGCCGAAATACCACTTTTTAAAGCTGCATTCGGCCGCAATTTCTTCAAAATATCCGTTAAGCTTGTTTATTCTGTCGGCCGCGCCTTCACGCAACAGCATTGCGCTTTTAACATTTTTTGGCGGCTCGTGGGTTATGATATAATCTACCTCCAAGCCAACCTCATCAAGCTTAGCCGCGCCCATTGCCATTTCCTTGGGGGTGGGCAGTTCTTCCTTCCAATAAAGGCCCTTTTCGGCGCGGATATCCTTATCGGTGGATTCCCCTCCGCCAAAGGTAAAAATGGTTTTATCCTCTATATTAAACACCTCGCCGCGCATTAAGTGCAGCAGGTTGCCGTGAATTCTGTGAACTCGGCCGCCCTTCCAATAGGTTTCGCGGCAGGCATTTATTTTATCGAAATTCTCGTGGGTGCCATCAACAAAGGCAACCGTAAATTTGCGGGTGCCAAGATATTCAACCACTTCTTTTTCGAACTTGCCGCCATCCCATATATATCCAAAATCGCCGCAAACTATGAGTACATCGCCCGCTTTTAGCTTGCGCCACTCTTTTCCGTAAAGGCGGTCTTCGGCGCCGTGCATATCGCCCGTTACATAAACCATAAAGGCTTCTCCTTAAAAAATAATGTAAATTTAAAAATATCACTTTTATTTTTTGCATTAATATTGTATACTAATTTATAAGATATTTCAAGTTTGAGGTTCATATAATGAAAAAAACTCTTTTTTCTTTGCTTTTGGCTCTTGTTTTGCTGGTGACACCCTCCGTGCCTGCAGGAGCTTTTAATATTAACACCTATGAAATGCATCACGAGGCAGGCCTTATAGGCTACCCCGAAAATGATTCAATACTATATGCCAAAAATGCAGATGAAAAAATGTATCCTGCCTCTATTGCCAAGCTTATGACTGCAATAGTTATGGTGGAAAACATAGAAGATTTCGATAATGAGTATATTGTTTATTCCAAGGAAGCCTTGAACCGCATTTTGGGTACAGGTTCGGCTGTATATGCAGGCGACGGCCTTAAGGTTGGCGAAAAAATGAAGGCCAGCGAAGCACTCGCAGCCCTGCTTATAACCTCCAGCGGAGATGTTGCCTACGCTATTTCAGAGCATGTTGGCGGCTCTACCGAAAGATTTGTTGAAATGATGAACGAAAAGGCCAAGGAAATGGGGCTTAGCGGCACCCACTACACCAATCCCGTTGGCCTGCACGATGATAATCTTTACACCACCGCAAGGGATATTTATTATCTTGCAAAATATGCTTTTGCAATAGATAAAATTAAGGCACTGCTTACCCGCACCTCATATAAGTTTGAAGCAACAAATTTCCACAGTGAAATTACCCTGCCCGCTTCAAACCTTATGATAAATCCCAACTCGAATGTTTATTACAGATACGCTGTTTGTGGCAAAACCGGTTTTACCTCAAAAGCAGGTCGCTGCCTTGTAAGTATGGGAGAATATAACGGCTACACATATATTGCCGTTGTACTTAACGCCAAAACAATTAACGGGGCAAGAAACGAATTTATTGATACCGCAAATATGTACCGTTGGGCCTTTAATAATTTTGAATATAAATCTATTTTAGAGTCTACAACCCCGGTAACCGAGGCGCCGCTTCGCCTTTCTTCGGAATATGATTACCTGCCCATCTGCTTTGAGGGCGGGCTTAAAACCATTTTACCAAAGGAAGCCGATGCCTCTACCATTGAGTATAAAATAACGCTTAGCCAGCCCGAATTTACCGCCCCCATAGAAAAAGGAACGGTTGTTGGAAGCGCCGATATTTTTTACGCCGAAGAGAAAATAGGAACCCTTGATTTGGTTGCAGGACAAAGCATTAAGGCCAGCCCCGTGCTTGTATTTTTAGATTCTGCAAAAACCTTTTTTACATCTACCCCAATGAAAATTGTTTATGTTGTTTTGGTGGCTGTTATTGTGATTTTTATTGCTTCTATTTTTGTTTTAAACAGGGGCAAAAATAAAAATCGCCGCGTTAAATATGTTCCTTTAACAAAGGAAGAACGCGACGATATGAATAAATGATGTTGCTTACATTTGGAATTTTTTAAGGTCTATTCGGCCATCCTTTTCGAATATAATTCCCTCGTTTTCAAGGAGAGTACGCTGGGCGTTTCCGCCACCGAAAACAAAAGCTTCTGCTACCCTGCCTTCACGGTTTACAACTCTGTGGCAGGGTATTATTTCGGGCGCAGGATTGTTGTGCAGAGCATAGCCCACAACCCTTGCCCAATGCGGATTACCTGCCAATAGCGCCACCTGACCGTAGGTTGCAACCCTACCTTTGGGTATGCTTTTTACCACTTCATATATTTTTTCAAAAACAGTCATAGCATATTCCCTCTCTTCACGGGTTATTATACACAAAACAAGGTTATTTAGCAAAGGAAAATTAAGTATTTGACAAAATGCACTTTATGCCGTATAATATCAAAGTCGCAAAAATAAAACGAGGTGTGGCGCAGCCCCGGCGCACTAGTTTTGGGTAAGGTTGCGAGCGCTCACAGCGTGAGATGAAGCGAGCATAACGAAGCGCCGCCGTCGACAGAGGCGAAGGCGTGTACCTACGCCTGAGAAAATGTCAGGCACCGCAAGAGGGTTGCCAAAACGTTTTGTTTTTGATATAACTTAATATATTCCGAGGTGTGGCGCAGTTGGTAGCGCACTAGTTTTGGGAGTGTTACCTACGACATCCA
>JAGBGJ010000087.1 GCA_017936045.1 Clostridia bacterium | reverse complement strand
CTAGCCCCGTTTCGCCAACCGCCACAACCTTTTCGCTTTTTATTATTGCTTCAAGCCTTTGGTAGTCGATTTCCCCATCATCGGGGATATCGCAGGGTGGAAGGCTATGGCCGAGTGGCAAAAATCGTATTTGCGGCTAAGGGCTAGGCTCTCTTCAATATTTTCGTAGTTTGTGCCGCAGTTGATAATGGTTTTAACACCGTATTCACGCATAGCCCGAAAAAGCTCATCGCGACAGTCGTTAAATTTAGGGTCGTTAAAATGGGCGTGGGAATCGACAATGCTGTCCACGGGCGCCCTAAAGTCGGGTAGCGGAAACATTATCTTATCTTTGCCCCCGCAGGTACATTTTCAAGGAAAACTACCTTTACATCATCTTCCGCCGCATCGGCCGCAAGAATCATACCCTGAGATTCAACTCCACAAAGCTTGGCAGGCTTAAGGTTGGCAACAACAACTACCGTTTTGCCGATTAAATCCTCTGGCTCGTACCATTTTGCAAGGCCCGAAGCCACGGTTCTGGGCTTGCAGCTGCCAACATCTAAGGTAAGCTTTAAAAGCTTTTTGGCCTTGGGAATTTTTTCACATTCCACTATTTTTGCGGCACGAAGCTCAACCTTCATAAAGTCTTCAATGGAAATTTCGCTTATAGTTGCAACATTTTCGGCCTTTTCTTTTGCCTTTGCCTTGGCTTCTGCCTCGGCAGCAATTTCAGCCAGTGCCTTTTCCATATCAATACGGGCAAAAATGGGGGTAGCCTCGCCTACCTTAAATTCACTTACTGCGCCGAATTCTAAGGTATCTATATCTGTGCCGATTTGAGCTTTAATTTTACCTGCTGCCTCGGGGGTAATGGGGGCAAGCAGGCGGGCAATAATTCTAATGCACTCAAGCAGGGTTGCTAAAACAGCCTCAAGGTAATCCTTTTGTGCTTCATCCTTGGCAAGAGCCCAGGGCATTGTTTCATCGATATACTTGTTGCAGCGCTTTGCAAGGTCAAGTACAGCTGCTGCGGCATCGGCATTGTGGTAGGTATCCATTGCCTTTTTGTATGCGGCAACACATTCGCCCACGGTTTTAATAAGGTCTAAATCACACTCGTTTTCGAATTTCTTATAAGAAACGGCGCCGCCGAAATACTTGTTTGTCATTGCAACGGTGCGATTAACAAGGTTGCCGTAGGTGTTTGCAAGCTCGGCATTGAACTTGGTTATAAAGCTTTCGTAGGTTATAGAGCCATCGTTTACAAATGAGGTCTCGGAAAGCAGATAATATCTTACAGCATCGGCCGAAAACTTTGCGGCCAGCTCATCGGCGTAAATAGTGTTGCCCTTGGATTTGCTCATTTTGTCTTCGCCAACAAGAATCCAGGGGTGTCCAAGCACCTGCTTGGGTAAGGGCTCGCCCAAAGCCATAAGAATAATTGGCCAATAAATTGTGTGGAAGCGGACAATATCCTTACCTATAACGTGCAAATCGGCCGGCCAGTATTTTTTGTACTGCTCGGTAGAGCCTGCAGGATTGTAGCCAATGCCTGTAATATAGTTTGAAAGGGCATCTATCCAAACATAGATAACGTGCTTGGGGTCGAACTCAACGGGAATACCCCAGGTAAAGGAGCTTCTGGATACGCAAAGGTCGGTAAGACCGGGCTTTAAGAAGTTATTAATCATTTCGTTTTTGCGGGATTCGGGCTGAATGAAATCGGGATTTTCCTCGATATGCTTCATAAGCCTGTCCTGATATTTGCCAAGCTTAAAGTAGTAGGCCTCTTCCTTGGCATCGCTTACCTCTCGGCCGCAGTCGGGGCATTTGCCATCGACTAACTGGCTGGGTGTAATAAAGGATTCGCAGGGGACGCAGTATTTGCCCTCGTACTCGCTTTTATAAATATCGCCCTGCTCGTAAAGCTTTTTAAAGATTGCCGAAACTGCGGCCTCGTGGTCGGTATCGGTGGTGCGAATAAACTTATCAAAGGTTACATTCATACTGTTCCAAACATATTTAATCTGGTCGGATGCGGCATCAACATAAGCCTTGGGGGTAATGCCCTGCTCCTTTGCCTTTTCCTCAATCTTCATACCGTGCTCATCGGAGCCTGTCATAAAGAAGACATCATAGCCCTCGAGACGCTTTTCCCTTGCTATCATATCGGCAAGAACAATATCGTAAGCGTTGCCGATGTGGGGCTTTGCAGAGGCATAAGCTATTGCCGTTGTGATATAAAACTTTTTCTTTTCCATTATTTTTCCTCTTTTCTGTCAGACTTGCCGCCGAGCGAGGCGCAAGCGTTAATTCGTTTGTTAAGGTCCCGTTCATCAATTCCAAGACCGCCAAGTATAAGGGCGTAAAGTAGGCCCGTTTGCACCCAAAGCAGGGTGAGGTCGGTCATGGTGTGAACCAGCACCGCAGTTGCTATTGTTAAAATTAGTGTTGTTGCCTTGTTGTTTCGTATAAGCGCCCTGCATTCCGAAAGCTTTTCGAAATAGGACCAAAGGAACAGCACTAAAAGTATTGTTCCAATTAAACCAAAGGATAAAAGTGATTCTATTGCAAAGTTGTGGGTGTGTGTGGTATGGTATATACTCGGGTTAAGCCCAGCATACTGATAGAAGCTTAAAAATCCCCTGCCCCAAAGCAGATTTTCCTTAATAAAGGGCATAGCCTCGTTCCAAATGCGGACTCTTCGCTGACTGGTTATATTTATTTCGCTAAGCCGCGGGAAGATATCGGGCACGGCGAAAAGCACTATCATACCAAGCACCAAAACAAAAAGTGCCGCGGCAATTAAACGGTGCTTTTTCTTTAAAACAAGCACAACCATTATTCCCACAAAAACCTCAACAAAGGCAAACATACTGGCGCCAAGGTACATTGCAATGACTGCAAATACAGCGCAAACATAATATTTTAAAACAGGGCCGTTGTGCGAGGTTGCGTTATAGGCGCAAATTATTACTATTGCCGCCAGAAGCGAGCAAAAATAGTTTTCGTTAAAGAACCAAAGCTTGCAGGTATAGCCCGAAACATTGCTGTTAAGCACCGTTTCTATTACGGTTGCAACACAAAGTGGAATTGCCGCAAAGCAACAAATATCAAGGCACCTGCTAAAGGCCGCTTCGGTTATGTTGGCCCTTACATAGTAGCTTATAACCAATATAAAGAAGAAGCCAACGCTACAGCAAAGCCCAATAAGGTTTCTGAAATGCAGGGCGGTCATTACGGTGTATACCGTGAAGATTATAAACCAGCCATTGCCCTTAAAGGAAAAGGCCTGCCGCCTTGTTTTATTATTGGCCAATATGCCAACCGCCATAACAATGATGGTAAGCGTTGTTATCACAAAGTGTAAAAACACGCTGATAAAGGCCAAATATATTAAGTTTTCGGGATTTTTAAGCGCGCTTTTTACCTTTTGTAAAATAATAATCACCTACCCTTTATGGGTTAAATTTTAAAAATGAAATATGCTGTTAGTGAAATAATAGTTGCAAGCAGCTCGCCAAGTAAGCAAATACCAATACCTGCAAGGCTTCCTGCGCCGCCAAGGGACAATACTGCAAACATTGTCCAGCAAAGCACCGAGGTTAGGGTGTGGATAACATAAAGGGTTAAAAACGTACCCCTGATTTTAAGGCAGGAAACTATAATTTCTAAAAAGCTGTCTACCGAGCCAAAGGAAAAGCCGAAGGCCGAAGTAATTTTTGCAGGGGCTGTTGCCTTTTGGTATTTTGCCACACCGTTGTGGTCAAGCACCTTAACAAGTTCGGGGAAGAAGCCGAAATAATCGCACAGCATTTGCTCGGAAATGTTGGGGTCGCAGTTGTGAACCAGCAGGGTTATTCCCTTATCCATTATGCGGCCAAGCCTTTTTTCCACATCTCGGTCTACCGTGTAGCCCACCACCAAAAGAGCGCAGGCGCGCTGGTTAACCGCAACATAAACGGGGAAGTAGCCCTGGCGCAAAATCTTTTTATCAACCTCAAGGGCAGGAACCCTTACACCGTGGGCTATCATATGCGAACGGTTGCCAATAAGAATGTGGTCATCCTTTACCCAGCCCGAAATACCCAAAGTGTCCTCGTATTTAACGGTATCGGCCTCGGGCAAGGGTACCTCTGCCGATATTATTTTTTGTAGCACAGGGGCAAGCGGACTTTCAATTTCAGCCGCAACTGCGGCGGCCAAAACCAAGGTTTCATCAAGCTCGTTTGCGCTTAGCGCGTTCATATTGTACAGCTTTATAGCGCCCTCGGGGAAAATATCCTTAGCCGAAACTACAAGGGCGTTTATTTGCTCTATCTTTTCGGCACTGGCCCTGCTGCAAACGGCCGCTTTAAGCTTTATCAGTTTTTCCGACATACCAACAAAGGGAAAGGTATCGGCAATAAACAGTGTGGGTGCGGCGCTGAAGCAAAGCACAATTAGCGCCGACATTATGCCGTCCATAACCGAACCTACCGAACCGCCAATTGCAACGCCGATAAACACCGCCGCCACAAGCGATACAATGGTAAGAACATTAATTTTGCCTGAAAGGGCCTTATCCGACTGAGAATTCTTTATAAAGTCTCCTATTTCATCGGTTTCGGTTTGACCTGCGGCCAAAACCTCACCCGAAATTACGCTTCTTGCCATTGCCGCGGTTACCGAAGGCTCGCCAATAAGGGTTACAGCGCTTTTCTTTCTTCTTGCGGCAACAAGCTTAAAGTTTGTGAATATTGCCATTTCCTTACGGTAGCGGCAATAATTGTAGGAAAGAAGGGATACAAGCGGCATTATTACCACATCAAATGGGTGGTCGCCTGTAATTATTCCAATAACAAAATAAACTACAGCAAGGCTTACGGCCAGCGCTACAGGCAGCTCTATTTTACTGTTTTTAGTAAATGCATTTTTAAAGCCGCCAAAAATATTTCCGTTTATAATTGCCGCCAAAGCCAAAAGCGCCGTTGCCATTATGCAAAGGGTTGCAGGCTCCAGCTCGGATTTTACGCCATCTAAAAGAAATATTCCCGAAGCAGCGGTTAAAACTGCGGTTGCAAGCAGCCTTAATTTTGCATAAAATGCGTTCGCCTTAAGCTGACTTCCAATGCGGCGTATGTCTTTTTTACCGCTGAAATCATCTACTATAATCTCCTCATCAAGGTCCTCCACCGCGCTTATGTTAACGGGTGATTTTTTAAGAGAAGAGGATGAAATATCTTCAACATTAACCGGCCTTGTGCGGCTCATTATATCTTCCATTCGCTCTTCCGAATTGGCTTCGGGCACAATTCCGGGAATGGTTCTTGTGTGGGTTTCCTCTTCCTTTTGCATGCCGCCCTGCTCGGAATAAGCAGAGGTTACCTTTTCGTTGCCAACCATATCGGTACGGTGGGCAGTAAGGTCATCAAAAAGGGTTTCAGACACCTTTGGGAAGGATGCCGTTTCAAAAAGCTTTGCCGCCGAAAAGGGCTCATCCCCTATTTTGGGTGCCCGTTTAACCGAGGTTTCGCTGCTCATAAGCTTGGGCTTAGGCTCTGCCTGCGGCTGGGGCTTTTCTTCCCCTATGGTTTCAACCTCGCTTGCACGAAGGTTATACATTCTGGCAATCTTTTCACTTGCCCTCTTTTCGGCCGATTCAATTATATCCTCAACGCTTTCAAGCGTGTAATCGGGCTTATCCTCGGCACAGTTTACGCCCTGCTCATCGTAGATATAAGGCATACACCTTTGAAGCAGGGTGCTTTGCCTTTTGGGCTTTTGGGGCTCTTCGGTTTTGGGCTGTTCTTCGGCCTTTTTTGCTTCCTCTTCAAGGTTGGCCTTGGCCTGGTCTACCGTGCGGTTTACCGTTTGCATAAGGGCATCGAGCGGGCTGGAAACGGGCGCGCCGAAGCCGACACCGTTTTGGGTGCCGTGTTTTGCGGTGTGCTCCATTAAGGCCCTTTCATCTTTAAAGAAAAGTATGCCTTTGGTATCAACCTCTTCAGCCTTATTCTTGTTGTCTTTAGGACTGATTTCCTTGCCCATTAAGTTCACCTGCCACTCCTTGCTTTAACTACGGCATACATTAAAATTCCTGCCGCAACCGAAGCGTTTAAGGAGTTAATTTTTCCAAACATCGGAAGACTAACAATGCCATCGCACTTAGAGGCCACCAGTCTTCCTATTCCCTTGCCCTCGTTACCAATAACCAGCGCTACGGGAATATCGAAATCGGTTCTTGAGTAATCTTCGCCATCCATATCGGCGCCGAACACCCAAACACCCTCTTCCTTAAGCTTTTCAATTTCGTTTGCAATGTTGGTAACGCGGGCTACTCGCATATATTCAAGTGCGCCCGAGGCCGATTTTGCAACCGTAACATTTAAGGATGCGCTTCGGCGCTTGGGAATAATAATTCCGTGCACGCCTGCCGCCTCTGCCGTACGGATAATTGCGCCAAGGTTATGGGGGTCTTCTATCTCATCGCAAATAATTATAAAGGGCTTTTCCCCTTTTTCGCGGGCATAGTCTAAAATATCTGAAACCTCATAATATTTTTGAGTTGCTATCATAACCGCAATGCCCTGATGGTTTGCGCCGCCTGTTAAGTAATCCAGCTTCGAGGGGGAAACCTCTTTAATAAGAATTCCCCTTGCCGCGCACTTTGCAATGAGGGGCGCTGCCCAGCCATCGTTCATTCCGTGGGCAATAAGTAATCTATCTATTTCTCGGCCCGATTTTATTGCTTCGGTAACGGGATTTTTGCCTGCAATAATATCGTTGCCTCTTTCTTTTTCGTTAATTTCGGGAGCCATTTTTACCTCCATTTAAAACCACATAAAAATACAGTATATATTATAGCATATAATTAATAAAAATAGAAGACTTTTTTATAATTTGGCAAAATTGGCACAAACTAGTGAAAAGGAGATGTTTTTTGTGAGTAAAATTGTTAAAATAGAAGCCTTTGAGCTGTTTGATTCAAGGGCTGTTCCAACCGTTGGGGTTAAGGTCTTTACCGAAAAGGGCGGCGAGGGCTTTGCCATAGTGCCCTCGGGTGCATCTACAGGCGCATTCGAGGCCCACGAGCTGCGCGATGGCGGGCTTCGCCTTGGGGGTAAGGGTGTTAAGAAGGCGGTAGAGCACATTAGAAATCTTATTGCCCCTGCCCTGCTCCACCACGACTGCAGAAGCGGCCTTGAAACCGACAAAATTATGCTTGAGCTTGATGGCAGCGAAAATAAAGAGCGCCTTGGCGCAAACTCTATTTTGGGGGTTTCCATTGCCATAGCAAAGGCAGCTGCAAGCGAACAGGATATGCCCCTTTATAAGTATCTTGCAGGGGAAAACAAATGCGTTATGCCCCGCCCTATGATGAACATTTTAAACGGTGGCGCCCACGCCTCGAACAACATTGACATTCAGGAATTTATGGTGCAGCCTGTCTGCCCCGCAAGCTTTGCCGAAAGTATGGAAATTTGCTGTGAAATTTACTATGCCTTAAGGGATATTTTAAAGAAAAAGGGCCTTTCCACCGCCGTTGGAGATGAGGGTGGCTTTGCCCCCAATCTTAAAGGGGATGAAGATGCACTGGAGCTTATAAGCGAAGCCATAATTAAGGCGGGCTACAGCACCGATAAGGTTAAAATCTGCCTTGATGCGGCGGCCAGCGAATGGTACCTTAAGGATGGCATTTACCGTATGCCCAAAAGGGATAAAAAGTACGATGGGGAGGAGCTTATTGCCCTTTGGGAAAAGCTGTGCGAGGACTATCCCATAGCCTCTATTGAGGATGGTATTGGGGAGAATGATTTTGAAAACTTTGCCCTTTTAACAAAGCATCTTGGCGGAAAAATTCAGCTTGTTGGAGATGACCTTTTTGTGACCAACGAAAAGAGACTACAAGCAGGCTTTTTGGCGGGCGCTGCTAACGCAATTCTGATTAAGCCCAACCAAATAGGCACCTTAAGCGAGACCTTAAGCGTTATAAAACTGGCGCAGGAAAACGGCTATTCTGCCGTTATTTCCCACCGTTCGGGAGAAAGCGAGGACACCTTTATTGCCGACCTTGCAGTAGGTGTGGGTGCAGGGCAAATTAAGGCGGGCGCCCCGGCCAGAAGCGAGCGTGTAGCCAAATATAACCGATTGCTGATGATTGAAAAAGAACTGTAAGCAGTGGGCAGTGAACAGAGTCAGATGTCGCTTTGCGACATTATATAATTCGTGCCAAAGGCACTCATTAACTATTAACTATTCACTTTTAACTATTCACTAAAAAAACGACCCCGAAGGGTCGTTTTTTTACATAACTCCAAACAGCAAGTCGCCGTAGTTTGGCATTGGCCAGTAGTCCTCGCAGGTGAGTGTTTCCATTGTATCTACGCTGGCTCTTAGTGCCTCCATAACCGGAATTACCGATTTCTTATAATACATTGCGCGCTCGCTTGAATCCTCAATTTCCTTTGCCTTGGCTGCGGCCTTTTCAAGCAGGGTAAGCTCGCCAAAGGCGGTGGCCTTAAGTGCGGTAAGCTCCTTGGCTGTAACAGCCTCAAAGCTACCCCTTAAATCCTCGCCGATAACATCTCCAACGCTAACGGCCTCGGCCAAATCGGTAATATAGCGGGAAACGGCGGGAAGAATATCCCTTCTTGCCATATCGGCCATGGTTTTAGCCTCAATGCTTAGAATATGGCAATAGTTTTCAAGCAATATTTCAAGGCGGCTTTTAAGCTCGTTTTCATTATAAACCTTATGTGTTGCAAAAAGCTCCACATTCTTTTTATCAAGCAGGTGGGGCAACGCATCGGGGGTAGATTCCAGATTGGATAGCCCTCTTGCCTTGGCCTCTTTTACCCAGGCCTCATCGTAGCAGTTACCGTTGAATATAATGCGGTCGTGCTTTTCTACCGTTTTTCTTATAAGCTCGTGCAGGGCAGCTTCAAAGTTTTCGGCACCCTCAAGCTCATCGGCAAAAAGGCGGAGAGATTCTGCTACAGCGGTATTAAGCACTATGTTGGGTTCAGACACAGAATCGGAAGAGCCGAGCATACGGAACTCGAACTTATTACCCGTAAAGGCAAAGGGGGCGGTACGGTTACGGTCGGTGGTATCCTTGGGGAATTTGGGCAGAACGTGAACGCCAACCTTAAGGGTTTCCTTTTCTTTTGCGCCGTAGGGCTCATCCTTTTTAATGGCCTCTAAAATTTCACTGAGCTCATCACCCAAGAACATTGAAACAATGGCCGGCGGTGCTTCAAGCGCGCCCAAACGGTGGTCGTTTCCTGCAGATGCTATGGAAATTCTAAGTAAATCCTGATATTCATCTACCGCCTTAATAACAGCGCAAAGGAATAAAAGGAACTGTGCGTTTTCGGCAGGTGTTTCACCGGGGTTTAAAAGATTTTCGCCCGAGCCTGTGGAAATTGACCAGTTGTCGTGCTTACCGCTTCCGTTAACACCCTCGAAGGGCTTTTCGTGTAAGAGGCAGACAAGGTTGTGCTTCTTGGCAATTCTTTGCAGCAGCTCCATTGTAATCTGGTTATGGTCTACCGCAATGTTTGTTGTGGCAAAAACGGGGGCAAGCTCGTGCTGAGCGGGGGCGGCCTCGTTATGCTCGGTTTTAGAGGTAACGCCAAGCTTCCAAAGTTCGGTATCAACCTCGGTCATAAAGGCCTTAACACGGGACTTGATTGTACCGAAATAGTGGTCATCAAGCTCCTGACCCTTGGGCGGCATTGCGCCGAAAAGGGTGCGGCCGGTATACACAAGGTCTTTTCTGGCAAGGTAGGTATCCTTATCCACAAGGAAATACTCCTGCTCGGGGCCAACGGTTGTTTTAACGGCCGTTACATCCTCGTTTCCGAATAGCTTTAAAACACGGAGCGCCTGCTTGTTAATAGCTTCCATACTGCGGAGCAGCGGGGTCTTTTTATCAAGCGCATCGCCACTGTATGAGCAAAATGCGGTGGGTATGCAAAGCACGCCCTCCTTTAAAAAGGCAAAGGAGGTTGGGTCCCAAGCGGTGTATCCTCTGGCCTCGAAGGTGGCACGAAGACCGCCCGAGGGGAAGGAAGATGCATCGGTTTCGCCCTGAACAAGCTCCTTACCCGAAAAATCCATAATAATTTTGCCCGCCTTTTTGGGGCAGATAAAGCTGTCGTGCTTTTCGGCGGTAACCCCTGTCATTGGCTGGAACCAGTGTGTATAGTGGGTTGCGCCCTTTTCAATGGCCCAATCCTTCATAGCGTTGGCAACTATTGCCGCCGTTTCCAAATCAAGCCTTTTGTTGTTATGTATAGCCCTTTGTACAAGCGCGAAGGTTTCTTCGGGAAGACGCTCCTTCATAACGCTTTCGCTAAATACGTTTGTACCAAAGTATTCTGTTACATTCGGCATAAAAATCTCCTTATGTATAAATAATAATTGATTTTATCACAATAGTTTGTTTTATTCAAGTGAGTTTGGCAAAATTTTGCCATATTTATTTAGGTTTTTGGTTAATAAAATTAGGCGCATGTAGCCACATATAGCCACATTTAGGTATATTTACTTAATTTTATTAAAACCGCTTGACTGTTTCCCGTTAAAATGCTAAAATATCACACAGGCAGTTCGAAACCATCCTGCCAAAATCGACAAGTTTCGCTAGATGCTTGTCGATTTACTTTTTCACTCTTCACTCTTCTCTTTAGAAACTTGCCGATTAGGTAGTAAGTAAAAGTGAATAGTGAATAAGTATTGTCGCAAGGCTTCGCCTTGCTTTTTTAGTTTATAAAAAGTATAATACGTTAGAAAGATGTGTTTGCTATGAGCGAAAGTCCTTTAAAAATAAAATCAAAAGTTTTTGCACTTGAAGTAATTAAATCTTGTAAAGAATTACGCGCCGCAAAATGTGAAGGCGCATTAATAAACCAATTTTTGCGCGCAGGAACAAGTGTCGGTGCAAACGTACACGAGGCTTTTTATGCACACGGAAAAGCTGATTTTATAGCAAAGCTTCAAATCGCACTTAAAGAATGTAGCGAAAGCGAATATTGGATAGAATTGCTTATAGAAAGTGATTATTGCAAGGACAAACAGCTACTTGAACAATGTACAGAAATTAAGCGAATACTTATTTCTTCTATAAACACGGCAAAAGGAAACAACAAATGATAAAAGATATAAAAAACACTTTTTGCAGTCTTGAAGTCTATAACATTTATTCTGCCTGTATGTACGAGCCGACATTTGACAAATTTAAAACCAAGGCTCAACTTTTTTCAGCCCCTACATTTTCTTTGTTAGGATATTATTGTAAAGATACCCTCATCGGCGTAATTGTAACCAAAGAAAAAGAAGATTTGGTTGAAATCGTTTGAATTGCTGTAAAAGGAACAGCCAGAAAAAAAGGCGTTGGAACAAAGCTTATTGATTACATAAGAGAAACTGCGAATAAACCTCTTTTCGCATCAACCGACTGCTGTGCTGTTAATTTTTATAAAAAATACGGTTTTAACATAAAAAAACACACCGTTTCGGGAAACAACGAAACTTACACAAGATATGATTGTTTCTTAGGTTCTATCTTATAAACTCCTATTATTTTTATTGACGTTTTTATTTTGCGATGCTACAATAGAAATAGGCAGTTCGAAACCATCCTGCCTATCCTTACGGATAAATCAAAACTACGGGACTTTATCAGTTTTCAGTGGCTGGTGGTCAGTGATTAGCGGCTGTCGCTTTGCGACAGTTTACTGTTTACTGTTCACTATTTTCTATTCACTGATTTTGCGCCGTAGGGCGCTTTTTTTGTTCCCAAGAAAGGATTTATATGAACGAAATACTATTAATTTTATCCCTTTTGGCGGTATATTCCACCACCATTTTAACCTACAAGTTCTTTGGTAAAAGCGGCATTTTTGCCCTAACGGCAATTATAACAATTCTTGCCAACATTGAGGTTTTAATTCTTGTTCGCGCCTTTGGACTGGAGCAAACTCTGGGCAATGTGCTTTTTGCCTCTACCTTCCTTATGACCGATATTTTGAGCGAAAATGAGGGTCGGCGTGATGCCCACCGTGCGGTGCATCTTGGTATGTTTGCGGCGGTGGTTATGGTGGTAATTTCCCAAAGCTGGTTTCTTTACACCCCAGCCGAAGGCGACTGGGTAACCCCTGCCCTAAAAACGGTATTTTCGGTAACTCCACGGTTACTTTTTGCCTCCCTGCTTGGGTATATTGTTTCGCAAAAGCTGGATGTATTCCTTTACCATAAAATATGGGCTTTTACCGAGAAAAAGACCGGCGACAAAAAAAGGTTTTTATGGCTTAGAAACAACGTTGCCACCCTTACAGCGCAAATTGTTAACACCCTTATTTTTAATCTGGTGGCATTTTACGGTGTTTACCCCGCAAAAACCCTTGTATCTATTGTTATTTCAAGCTATTTGATTTACGTTGTAACCTCGCTGCTTGATACCCCGTTTTTATATTTTGCGCGCAAAATAAAGCCTTTTGACAAATAATATATAATGTGGTATAATCATTTAAATTATATTTTTGGAAGTGAATTTTTTTGGAAAACATTTATTTTGATGTTGTAATTAGCGAAATGAGCTCCTTTTTAGAGCAAAACGGTTTTAAAGAAAAGGAAGGCTATTTTGCAAACGATACAAAGGCCTTAAAGGTTGAGTATGATGAAGAAAGATTTATCTACAAACTGCTTATTGCCGATATTACCGAAGCCGGTGTTGGCGAATACGCTTTGGTTTCCTCCTACCTTTTTGATGAGGGGCAAACCAAAAAGGATGCCGCCTGCGTTGGTATTGACTTTGTAGATGAGGCAAAAAAGGCTCTTGGCATTAAAGAGGCTAAAAAAAGGATTTCGGTATCTGAGCTTCCCTCGGCCAACAGCAACACTGTTAACACCGATGTTTTAACCGCAAAGCTGCTTGCAAACTACCCCGACCTTAAGGATACTTATAAGGATTATGTAAACCAAAAGGGTAAATATCTTCCCCTTGATTTCGGCACAACATATTTTGTTCCCGAAATTAGAAAAACCTTAGATGAAAACAACAAAAAGGCTGTTAAAAAGCTTATGGATGTTTTTGCCGATGTTTTTGTTGCAGGCGACAGGGCAAGTGTAAACCTTGTTATTGCGCTGCTGGCTTCGGCTATTGGCAAGAATGCCGACCGCTTTAAGGCTGCGGCCGACCGCCTTGAGGACTGCACACTTTTAATTGATGCAGTAAATCAGGAAATTATGCTTGCAACTAAAGACCGCAAGCTGCAAAAAGCAATTAAATTTGAAGCGTAAAACGGCGGGTTTTGCCCCCTCCTTACTAACCACTGACCACTGAAAAAGCACTCCTCTCGGAGTGCTTTTTTTACAGTTCTACAAAGGTTGGTGTGTGGTGGGTTGCAGGGATTAGCTTTTCAATTATATCGGCCGTTTTAATTTTAAGACTGGTTGCGTTGTCGCAAGGGTGGAGCCCAAAATACTCGTAATTTAAAATATCCTTATCAATAACAAGGCGAACGCTGATATCATCATCAAAAAGCAACCCTAAAACCGAGGCCGAACCGGGGGTGCAGTTGATTTTTTCCTCCATAAATTCGCCCGGCGCAAAAGAAAGCCTTGAACAGCCCAGCTGAGGGGATAACAGCTTGGTTTTAAAGGGCTTTTCGCCCGGCATTACAACAAGGTAAAAATCGGTTTTTTGAGCGTTACACAAAAAAAGGTTCTTGTGTATGGAAACGCCAAGCAGCTCGTTTACCTCAAGCAGACCCTCTATGGTTCCAATATGCTCGTGGCAGGCGCGCTCAAAGGCAATGCCCAGCGCCTCTAAAGTATTGTAGCAGGTGTTTTCCTTTTCACTACACTCCGCGGGGCGGGTATTATAAACATTTTTATCAGTAAAAACAGACATTTTATACTTCCTTTCTAAGCCTTGGCAGCACGCTTTTGCCAACAAGCAAGGCAAAGGCGAATTCCAAAATAAGGGTTACTACCGACAGCGGCAGTCTGGAGGCGGCAATGGCGAAAAATTCTCCGCCGTAAAGCACCGTAATAAACATTGAATTTAGTATAAGGGAACAAACAAGCTCCTTTACCGTTAGCAGCACAAGGGCTAAGGGGGCAAATCTTCTGCCCCGTTTTGATGCATTTCCCACAAGGCCGAAAAGGGTTCCGCTTAAAAATGCGGTTACCGTAAAACCGGGGAAATATGGCCCAAAGGGGAACAAAATTGCCCCTACAAAATCGGCCAAGGCACCGCAAATGCCGCCCCAAAGCGGGCCCAGCAGCATACCGCACAGCATTATGCTTACAAAGGAAAAGCCAATGCTCATATTCCAGATATTAACCGAAAAAAAGCGGCTTAGCACCACGGTAAGCGCCGTAAAGATGGCAGTAAGCACAAGGGATAACAGGTGTTTTTTGTTTTTTGACATAAAAAAGCCTCCTTCCCCACTAATAGAAAAGAAGAGCTTGCTTCTTTAGTTAGCGGGATGCGAAAGGCCGACCGCGGAAAGCTCCTTCGTCCGCCCGACAACTCCCCGTCCGAGCGGCACTGTACGCCAACCTTTCTACTCTAACAATATGATTTCAAATTTTAACACAACAATACACAAAAAGCAAGTACCCCTTTACAAGTTTATTTGCCACAGTACATTACATATGTTATAATGAAGCAAAAAGGGGTGTTTGTATGAATAAGAAAATTACTGTAAAAAGGTCTGATGGACTTGTGCGCTACTGTATCCTGCCGAGTGAGGGCGGGCTTCAAAAGCAATTTAATATTTGGCTTTTCGGACAGGAATTCCCCTCGGGCGGATATAAAGCGAATTTTTATGGCAATAGCTTAGAAATTATTGACTGCATTGCATACGACACCGTGGAAAGCTTTAAGGTTTTATCCTGCGAGGATACAAGCGAAGCTGTTACCCCCTTATGGACCGACCCCGAAACGGGAAAAACGGGCTGGAAATAGATTGACAAAAATTTAACAATATGCTATACTTTAATTAGCATATTGCTGTATTTTTATTAATTAAGGAGTGTATTACTATGGCAACATCTAAAGTGGCTTATCTTGTTAAGCCGAAAATCGTTGACGGTGTTGAGGGCGAGGCTATTGTAGAGCTTCGCGACATCGAAATTCCTACCCCCGGCCCCGGCGAAATCCTTGTTAAGGTTGAAGGCTGCGGTATTTGCGGAACCGATGTTCACGAATATCGTTATAATCCCTTTGGCTACAAAGAAATCGTTTTCGGACACGAGGGAACAGGCGAGGTTGTAGCTATTGGCGAAGGCGTTACCACCGACACCAAAGGCGACCCGATTAAGGTTGGCGATAAGGTTGTTACCTCGGTTCTTCTTTGCGGCGAGTGCGACTACTGCCGCCGCTTCCCCGAGCTTCCTAACCTTTGCGCAGGTCTTGGCGTTTACGGTCTTATTGAAGATGATGCCGAGCACCACAACAACGGTTGGTTTGCTGAACATATCTTAGTTCGTAAAAACTCCTCTATTTTTGTTGTTAACGGAATGAGCGTTGATGAAAGAATGCTTATTGAACCCGCTTGCGTTTGTGTTCACGCTATGAACCGCGCAGAATCCACCAATCTTATTAACTTTGGCTCTACCGTTTTAGTTCAGGGCTGCGGACCCATCGGTCTTATGCAGATTGCAGTTCTTAAGGCCGCTGGCGTTGTTAACATCATTGCCGTTGATGGCGTTGATACCCGCCTTGCACTCGCTAAAGAAATGGGCGCTACCGAGATTATTAACTTCCGCGAGCTTAAAACCATTGAAGAAAGAGTTGCACGCGTTGCCGAGCTTACCCACGGCTTTGGTGCAGACTTCGTATTCCAGTGCACAGGTGTTCCCCAGGCTGCTGCCGATGCTTACAAGTATGTTCGCCGCGGCGGCGGATATTGCGAAATGGGCTTCTTTGTAAATGCAGGCGAATGCACAATGAACCCCCACTTCGACCTTTGCAATAAGGAAATAACCCTTGTTGGTTCTTGGGTTTACAGTGCTAACGAGTATATTGAAACTCTTGGCTTCATTAAGAAGGCTAAAGAGATGAACATTCCCATTGAAAAGCTTGTTACCGACCACTACCCCTTAGAGCAGTATGTTGATGCTATGGAAAAGAATATTTCTTTAACCGGCGTTAAGATTGCTATTGTAATGGAATAATAAAGCAAAAAAATACCGACTCCTCAAAACAGAGGAGTCGGCTTTTTTTATTTAAAACTATTTTTTCTTGGGTGCTTTGATTTTGTTGAGCTTAGCGTTAAATAGCTCTACTGCTTAGAACATTCTATGGGACTTATTCCGAATTCGGCCTTAAAGGCCCTGAAAAATACCGAATAGTTACCAAAGCCACACATGTGGCAGGCCTCGTTTGCCGAATAGCCCTCCTGAAGAAAAGTATATGCCGCATTTAGTCGCTTCATTATTATATATCGGTAAAAGCTGGTATTTACCGCATCCTTAAATTCGTGTGAAAGATAATATTTACTTACGAAAAAGTGGTTCGCTATGCTGTCCAGCGTAAGCTTTTCGGCATAGTGGTCGTTTATATAGGAAAGTATATCCGATATAAGAGTTGGGGTGCTGAAATTTTTGCTGTCCACCTGAGTATTTGAATGGCTTAGCCTGTTTATTTGCACCAGTAGCTGAAGAAGCAGGGAATATGCGCTTACCTCCCCTGCAAAATCCTTACTGCCATACTCCTCGCAAAGATTTAACGCCAAAGAGAAAAGCTGCTGCTTTTTTTCCTCGGGCAGGCGTAGCACCTTATTATAAGTGGGTAGTTCCTTATCAAAACAGCCCTCTAAAATTCCGTTTTCAATTTCGGAAATATAGCTTTTGTTTATCCACAAAACTATTCTTTCATAACGCTCTATTTTTGCGGCAGGCACGGGTTTGTGCAGCTCGGTCGGGTGAATAAGCAGGATATCCCCCGGGGCAAGCCTGTAAAGGCTACCGTCTATCCAATAGTCCACATCGCCATCAATAAAAAAGAAGATTTCATAAAAGTCGTGGTAATGGGCCTCCATATGGCGAGTGCTTGGGTCAAGGTAGTGAAAAATTTCAAAGGTTGATGTATTCATATTTTGCCGTGGGTCGAATCTTTTGGGCATTAATATCACCTCTGCCCTTATTTTATAGCAAGATTTGAAATATGTCAAACAATAAATGTAATTAACATTGCTAAAATTATGTGATATACTGAATTCAATCTGATAATAGCGCAAAGAGTCTTTGCGATTTAATTTAAGGAGAAATTAAAATGGAAAAATTCGTACCCGTTGTTGTTATTAAAGAGCTTAGCGAAACCGATAAAATCTTAACCGCACTTAAGGGTATTGGCATTAACACTGCCGAAATCACCTTCAGAACCGCTTGTGCGGCAGAAGCAATTGAATATGCCTGCAAAAATTACCCCGAAATGGCCATCGGCGCAGGAACCGTTATCAATGCCGAACAGTGCGAGGCCGCCCTTAAGGCAGGCGCACAGTTTATTGTATCCCCCGGCCTTTCTGTTCCCGTTGCAAAGATTTGTATAGAAAGAAACATCCCCTACTACCCCGGTTGCGTTACCCCCACCGAGATTATGCAGGCCTTAGAGCTTGGCATTACAACCGTTAAGTTCTTCCCCGCAAATATCTACGGCGGACTTAAGGCACTCAAGGCTTTATCTGCACCATTCCCACAGGTTAAATTTATTTCCACAGGCGGAGTAGACAGAAGCAATATTGATGAGTTTTTGGCTTTCGATAAAATTGAAGCCATTGGCGGCAGCTTCTTCGTAAAAGAAGCACTTGAAAAAATGGAGGGTTAATATTATGAAAAGAGTTGTAACTTTCGGCGAGCTTATGCTTCGCCTTGCACCTAACGGCTATTACCGTTTCTTCCAGAACGACCAGCTGCAGGCTACCTTTGGTGGCGGCGAGGCCAACGTTGCAGTTTCCCTTGCAAACTATGGTCTTGACAGCGTTTATGTTACCAAATTACCTAAGCACGCTATCGGTCAGGCTGCAGTAGACAGCCTTCGCTATTTTGGTGTTGACACCTCTAAAATCGTTCGCGGCGGCGAGCGCGTTGGCATCTACTACCTTGAAAAGGGTGCTTCACAGCGCGGTTCGGTTTGTATTTACGACCGCAAATATTCGGCTATTCAGCAGGCCGACACCACTGATTTCGATTGGGACAGCATTTTTGAAGACACTGACTGGTTCCACTTTACAGGAATTACCCCCGCACTTGGCGAAAACCTTGTTGAAATCTGCAAGCAGGCTTGTATTGCCGCTAAAAAGCGCGGAGTTAAGATTTCCTGCGACCTAAACTACCGCGGCAAGCTTTGGACAAGAGATGAGGCAAGAGCCGCAATGACTGAACTTTGCAAGTATGTTGATGTTTGCATCTCTAACGAAGAGGATGCAAAGGATGTGTTCGGCATTGAGGCCGAGGGCACCGATATTTACGGCGGCAAGCTTAACCACGAAGGCTATAAGAGTGTTGCAAAGCAGCTTGCTGACAAATTTGGTTTTGAAAAGGTTGCTATAACCCTTAGAACCTCTATTTCCGCAAACGATAACGACTGGGCAGCTATGCTCTACGATGGCGAGGATTACCACTTCTCTAAATCCTACCACCTACACATTGTTGACCGTGTTGGCGGCGGAGACTCTTTTGGCGGCGGACTTATTTATTCGCTGCTTAGCGGCAAGTCTTCAAAAGAGGCTATTGAATTTGCTGTTGCCGCTTCTGCCCTTAAGCACTCGGTTGAGGGCGACTACAACAGAGTTAGTGTTGCCGAGGTTGAAAAGCTTGCAGGCGGAGATGCCTCAGGTAGAGTACAAAGATAACTAAATAGTAAAAGCCACCCGATGGGGTGGTTTTTTGCTTTTTCCTTATTTTGGGGCCTGCACTTGACAAAACAAGGCGGGTTTGTTAATCTTAAACTGAAAAATATAAAAGGGAGAGTTAATATGGAAAAACAAAAGCGCAGCATTGGTGCGGACATAATCAGATGCTTTGCGTTGTTTTTAGTGGTTTCGGTACACTTTTTCTTCCATAACGGCTATTATAATCAGGTTATGGTGGGCGAAAGAATGCTTGTTATGACCATAATGCGGGAATTCTTTATGATATGCGTTCCCCTGTTTATTACCCTTTCGGGATATTTGCTGTGCAAAAAAGAGCTGTCGATTAGGTACTATTCAAGGATATGGGGCATACTTATTACATACGTTTTAGCAAGCCTGTTGTGTATGACCTATTCGGCGGTTTTCTTGGAAGGAAAATTTACATTCAAATCGGTAATTCTAAGTATTTTGGACTTTTCGGGGGCTCCGTACGCCTGGTATGTAGAAATGTATTTGGGGCTGTTTTTACTTATACCCTTCTTAAACATTTTGTACAACAACCTACCCTCGCAAAAGTGGAAGCTGGCCCTAGTTTGCACCTTTATTGTCTTAACCTCCCTGCCCTCTATGCTGAACGTATATAATTTTGATTCCGCCTCTTGGTGGAGTGCGCCTGCGCTAAGCTCCAAGCCCACAAGCCAGTTAATACCCGCCTGGTGGGTGAGCTTTTATCCGATTACTTATTATTTTATTGGCTGTTACCTGCGGGATTACGGACTTAAAATTAAAAGGCACGTAAACCTTTTATTAATTGTCGGCTGTACCCTGCTTTCGGGATTTTATTCCTTCTGGCGTTCTTACAAATACGGATATGTCAGCGGCCCTTGGACACAGGAATACTCCTTATTCAACGCAATTTTAACCCCCCTTGTTTTTGCTTTCTTTATTAATATAAATTACGATAAAGTTCCCGAAAAAGCGGGCCGCTTCTTTCAAAAGATTTCATCTCTTTGCCTTGGCGGATATTTGGTTTCCTGGATATATGATGCCTGGTTTTATCCCCTTTTGCTTCAAAAGGTTCCCGAGATGATATACAGAATGGAATATTATTTTATAATTGTTCCGGCAGTTTATATTTTATCCCTTCTTACTTCTTTTTTGTTAAGCCTTGTACAGCAGCTGTTGCAAACAGCATACGCAAAAACAGTCTGTTTAATTAAAAAACCACGGTAATCGTTACCGTGGCTTTTTTCCGTTTAAAGGGCAAAACCGACCGAAGACTTTAAAGGCCTTGAAAAGTTGGTTTCTGTCGGTGTAAGATAGTGGTGAAAGGAGATGACCCCACTTGAAATTCGAACTTATAATTGACACTGAAAGTGAAGAAAAGGTTGTGGTGCACGCTAAAAAAGAGGGCGCACTTACCGAGGAAATCAAACGGCTTGTGCAGGCGGCATCAACCGAGCTTTTGGGATACCGAGACAATGAAATTGTACGGCTTAACCCTAACGATATTCACTGTATTTGTGTTATGGAAAACAAGATTTATGCCCTTTGCGAGGGCTCCCGTTATTCACTAAGGCAACGACTGTATTCCCTTGAAGAAACACTACCCGAATGTTTTGTTAAAATAAATCAGTCCTGCCTTGCAAACACAAAACAAATGGAGCGGTTTGACACCTCTATTTCGGGTACGCTTAAAATCCGTTTTAAAAACGGACATATCGACTATGTTTCGCGCAGACAGCTTAAAGCAATTAAAGAAAGGTTGGGTATTTAGTATGAACAAATATTTAAAAGAGTTTTTGCACAGAGGTCTTATGTTCGGCGGCTTTGGCCCCATAGTTCTTGGCATAGTTTATGCCGTTTTAGAGGGCACGATTGAGAATTTTTCGCTAAGCGGATTTCAAATTTTAGTTGCTATTGTTTCGGTTTATTTGCTTGCTTTTGTTCAAGCTGGCGCATCGGTTTTTAACCAGATAGAAAGCTTTAGTGTTCCAAAATCGCTTTTGTGTCATCTTTCCCTTTTATATGTGGCTTATGTTTCCTGCTACCTTATTAACAGCTGGATTCCCTTTGATATTAATTTTTTACTGATTTTTACAGCCATTTTCCTTTGCATTTATTTTGTGGTTTGGACAACGGTTTTTGTATCGCTTAAAATAGCAAGCAAAAAGCTTAACGCAAGGCTATAAGAAAAGCCGCTAACTGTCTTCGGTTAGCGGCTTTTACTTTTATATGGCTTCAATGGTTTCTTTTAAAATTTGGGCAAGCTTTTGGTGGCCTGCATCGTTAAAATGGAGTCCGTCCATAGTGTAGGTTTCGAAATCTTGGGGATTGTGGGGGTCTATCCCTAAATCCTTATAAAGGTTAACGGTGTGTATACCGAACTGCTTTGCGGTTTCTAAAATAACCTCTACATAATCAATAAGCGGTTTGCCGCCGGGCAGCTTTTTAGCGTGGGCAGAGACCACTAAATCATCTACCTCGCGGCGCAAAAAGCAGCGCGCAGGGGTCATAAAAACTATGGGCTTCGCGCCATAGGTTTCGCGCAGGAAATTCATTAAAAAATACACTCCGCCGCAAAAGGTTGCAGGGGTTGTGTCCCCTATTTCGCCAAAGGGGGCATCGCCGTGAATGTAGTCGTTAACGCCGCCGTAAACTATTACCATATCGGCCGAAGTGTCCATATCATAAGCGCGGCCGCAAAAGCAAAGGTCGTATCTGGGCTTTTCGCTTGGGTGTATTTGGTGGGCAAGTCTGGAACCGCTTATAGCGTAGCTGTTTGTAGCCGCAAGCCCGCACATTTTGGCAAGTAGTGTATCGTAACGGGCAGCCTCGCTGCTTACTCCAACACCCTCGGTTATGCTGTCGCCTAAAAAGTTAACCTTATATCCTTTAATATCCATTTTAAAACCTCTCACTTAAATTTGCTCTATTTAAAATACCACAAAACTGTGGCAATATCAAGCAATAAAGCTCTTTATTTTACAAGAATCCTGTGATATAATACTGAATGTATTAAGGTTATAATCACCCTCTTAAAATGCTTTCAAGAAACGGAGTAAATTATGTTCGATTATCATATGCACAGCCGCATTTCCTTTGTTTCAAAGGAAGAGCCTGCAAAAATGGTGGAAGCCGCCGTTAAAGCAGGGCTCTTAGAAATCTGCTTTACCGACCACTATGATTTTAACGATGTATATAAAGAAAAGCAGGACCTTTTTACCTTGGAAGACTATAACGAGGCTTATTTGTCCCTTCGTTCCGACAAGGTTAAAATCCGCCGCGGTGTTGAAATTGGCCTTACCCAGTGGAACGGCCGAGAAATTGCCGATTTTAATGAAAGGTTTAACCCCGATTTTGTTTTAGGTTCGGTGCATTATGTTGGCGGCTTTGACCCGTACCGCACGGAATATTGGCAACAAAACGGGCTCAACAAGGCCTTTGAAAACTACCTTTTACAAACACTTCGCTGTGTTCAGGCGCAGGATGATTTCGATGTGCTGGGGCATATAAATTATGTTTGTAAATCCCCAAACAATCCGCTTAAAAAGCCGCTTTACTATAGCGAATATCCCGATATTTGTGATGAGATTATGAAGACAGTGGCCTCTAAGGGCATTGGCCTTGAAATTAACACCAGCGGGGTTGACAGGGTTGGCGACTTTTTGCCCTCGCTAGACTATATTAAAAGATTCCGCGAGCTTGGCGGAGAGATTATAACCGTTGGCTCCGATGCGCACAACAGTGAACGGGTTGGCCAACATATTAACGGCGCGCTTAGCATTGCAAAAGAGGTTTTCGGGTATGTTTGCACCTTCCAAAACCGCAAGCCGATTTTCCACAAGCTTTAATTTGGGGGATATAAAAATATTTATACCACAATAGACATTCTATTAAACTAAAAAAACCTCCCCAACGGGGAGGTTTTTTTATATCTTAAATGCTTTTTCGGTGGGCAGGGCGAAGATGAGTCCGTTTGCATCGGAGGTTATGCCGAACTGGGTTCTTACATCCTGAATAATTTACTTTATTGTTATAACACATATACTTTAGCGTTTCAATGTGATAAATTAGCTAAATTTGTTAAAGTTTTGACAAGAATTGTTTTTAATATTGCTTTTGCGCATTTTTGGTGGTATATTTACTGGGTAAAAATATTCTTTAGAGGAGATTATTATGAAGGCTATATTAGATTTTTTCACAGGCCCGCTTAACACCTTTGCGTGGACCTATGCCCTTCTTCCCTGCGTTATGCTTGGCGGACTTTACTTCACCATCCGCTGCCGCGGACTTCAAATTGCAAAGTTCGGCTACGCAATGAAGAACACCATTGGTAAGTTGTTCAAAAAGCAGGAATCAAAAGAAGGCTCGGTAACACCCTTCCAGGCAGTTACAACGGCGCTTGCCGCAACCGTTGGTACAGGTAACATTATAGGTACCAGCATTGCCGTTTCTATGGGTGGCTATGGCGCTATCTTCTGGCTTTGGATTGCCGCGGTTTTCGGTATGATTATCAAATACTGCGAGGTTACCCTTTCGGTTAAGTACAGAGAAAAGAACGAAAAGGGCGACTGGGTTGGCGGCCCTATGTACTACATAACAAACGGAATGGGTAAAAAGTGGAAGTGGCTTGCCGTTTGCTTTGCCGCATTTGCAATTCTTGCTTCCTTTGGTATTGGTAACCTTTCCCAGGCAAACAGTATTGCAGGTTCGGTTAACAGCGCCATTGCCGCATTTGTTCCCTCTATTGCAGAAAACGAGTTCACCGTTAGCCTTATTGTTGGTATTATCCTTGCCGCTATCTGCCTTTTCTCCCTTGTTGGCGGTATTAAAAGAATTGGTAAGGTTACCGAACTTATGGTTCCCTTTATGAGCCTTTTCTACATTGTTTCGGCCCTTATTGTTATATTCCTTAATATTGGCAATATCGGTGAAGCATTTAAAAACATCTTTGTTGGCGCATTCAACCCCCAGGCCGTTTGCGGCGCAGGTTGCGGTATCCTTCTTAAGGAAGCACTTGTTTGGGGCTTAAAGCGCAGCGCATTTTCCAACGAGGCCGGTCTTGGTTCTGCAGGTATAGCACACGCTGCCGCCAATACCGACAGCCCCGTAAAGCAGGGTCTTTACGGTGTATTCGAGGTATTTATGGATACACTTGTTATCTGCACACTTACCGGTCTTACCATTGTTATGAGCGGTGTAGACATTCCCTTTGGAACAAAGGTTGGCTCCGAGCTTATTACCTCTGCCTTTGCCACCATCTACGGCAACCAAATTGCTTCGGTATTTATTGCGATTGCACTCTTCTTCTTTGCTTTTTCAACCATTCTTGGCTGGTCGCTTTACGGTACACGTTGCGTTGAATACCTCTTTGGTTCAAAGGTTACAAAGGTTTATCAGATTTTCTTCTGCTGTATGATAGTTGTTGGTTCTACAACCTCGCTCAGCGTTGCTTGGGACCTTGCAGATACCTTTAACGGACTTATGGCTATACCCAACTTTATAGCACTCTTTGCACTGTCGGGTGTTGTAGCTAAGGTTACTAAAGAGCATTTCAGTAACCCTGCAAACAACCTCAAAAAGTAATTTTAAGCCACTATAATCAAGCAAAAAACAACCCCCCTCGGCTGATGCCGAGGGGGGGTACTTTTTATTTATTCGCCTTTAAGCTCATCCAGCTGTTCTTCAAGAAGCTGCTTGTTTTCGGCTACCTTTTCGAAGCCTTCGGTGCTTTCCTTACTGAACATAATTCTTATGGTTGTAAGAATTAGCTTAATATCCAAAAGCAAGGAATAGTTTTCAATGTACAGCAGGTCCATTCTAAGCTTATCGTAAGCGCTGGTGTTGTACTTGCCGTAGATTTGGGCATATCCCGTAAGGCCACCCTTAACCTTTAAGCGGAAGCTGAATTCAGGAATTTCGCTTGTGTACTCCTCAACATGCTCAACACGTTCGGGGCGAGGTCCAACGATACTCATATCCCCTTTAAGGATGTTAAGAATTTGGGGCAGCTCATCTACACGAAGAGCGCGAATTACCTTGCCAACCTTAGTTATTCTTGGGTCTTCGCCGGTTGCCGGAATAGAAATTCCTGCCGCTTCGGCGTTAACTATCATACTTCTGAACTTTAGAATGTCGAAGTGCTTATTGTTAATTGTAGCGCGCTTTTGCTTGTAGAAAACGGGGCCGCCATCTTCTATTTTTATTGCCGCAGCAATTATAAGCATTATGGGCAGGGCGGGCACCATTGCCACAAGGCAAAGCACAATATCCATTACCCTTTTAAGGAATTTTTGGGTTATGTTAAGTCCCGTTCCCTTAACCAGGAAAATTGGTGTATCAAAAAGGCTTATATCCTTAGAACCGCGAATAACCACATCGGTAATTTTGGGCACAATGTAGGCACGGATTTCGTGGTCGTAGCAGAATTTTAAAATGTCGTTGCGTTCCTGCGCGGTAACATCATTAATAACAACCGCATCGTACTTGGCAATTTCTTCGCAAATCTTTTCAATTCCTGCTTTGGCAGGGATAAGCTTTGTGAGGTTGTATTTATCCGACCTGGAGTCTATTTTAAACTTAAGGCCAAGCGCAGCATCTGTACCGTATACCATAACCATTTTACGCGGAGCGTAGGTGTGGCGGTAAAGATATACATACACATAAATAAACAGCGCTGCAACCACCGCCTGAATTACCGTTAATATAAGCATTGGCACAGGGGTTATCATAACATTTTCGATAAGGCAAAGCTGGAAGTATGTTATGAAGTTAGTAATTAAAATTGAAATCCACTGTGCAATGCAAAGGTCGGTACGGCGAAGGTCGCCAAAACGGAAGCCATCTGTGTTCTTGCAGAAAAGGTAAACCAAAACGGCGTATATTCCCATAAGCACATACTTACCTTTACCAAGGAAGAGGGGGGCGGCATCCGCATTATAAAAGACATCCCAAACGGAATAGTATATAAATGACAAAACAACTGCTTCAACAACCGATTCAATACCACGGATGAGGCTTTTTGTGCTTTCTCGCTTTTTCTTTTTAATCAAATCTATCAACACCTTTAAATATAATAGGCTTGTCAGTTATAGTCATTATATATGGTATATGCGTAAAAATCAAGGCATTTCGGCATTTTGATATAATTTTGAAACTATTTAATTTTTTATGTTGTATTTTAAAAATTTATATACTATAATGCAGGTAAAAGGGACTGTTTGGTCCGTTAAAAGGAGGAGTTTTTATGGCAAAATATGAAATTCGCGGCAAAAGACTAACCCTTAGCGCAAATCCCCAAGACTGCAGTTATTCGGTAACCCTTGCAGGGGCTACCTGGAGTATGACCGAAAAGCCTTATATCCGTTTTTCGGACGACAGCGTTATTCCTTTTCCCACGCCCGACAGTGTGGAGCCCTATAAAACCGGCACTGCCAATGGTGTTCAGGCCGTTTATACCGATTTTGGCAAGCATAAAATAACCCTTTGCACCCGTGTTTATATAGAATCCGCAAACGATGATGTGTTTTTCACACTCGAAATACACGGCGATGAAAAATGCGAAATTAAAAAGGTCTCCTTCCCTGCCCCCTTCGATTTTGGCGAGGGCTATGGCGATAAGGGAGACCTAACCGATAAAAATATTCCCCTTTGCTATACTGTGCTTTCGCGTATGCAGGGCTGTTTAGTGCCTGCAGGCAAGCATATCGCCCTTGCTGATGGCAAGGTATACGAACGCGACTCATATATGCCCATCTACGGTCAGGTGCGCCAAAATACAGGCTATCTTGCCGTTTACGATACCCCTTATGATGTTACCTACGAGCTACGCTACGAAAACGGCGGCGAAAAGGTTGCCCCCTTATGGATAACCTCGCTGGGCTATATGTCCTACCCCAGAAAAATGCTTTTCCGCTTTATGGAAAACTGCGATTATAACGATTTGGCCCACGAATACCGTGCCTATGTTAAACAGCGCGGCAACTTTGTTTCCCTTAAAGAAAAGGCTATTAAAAACCCCAATGTGGAAAAACTGCTTGGTTGCCCTATTATACATACCGGCATTGCCACCCACATTTCCCCCGATTCGCAGTATTACCACAAGGATGAGCCCGAAAAGAACGATAATCACACCAGTTTTTATGAACGCGCCGAGCAGATTAAGGCTTTAAGCGCCAAGGGACTTAAAAAGGCCTATACTCACTTTGATGGCTGGGGAAAGCACGGCTACGATAACCTGCATCCAAACCCATTCCCGCCACATAAGGCGGCAGGAGGGGCCGAGGGTATGAAACACCTTGCCGATACCGTAAGCGGCGCAGGCTTTATTTTCGGTATTCACGACCAATACCGCGATTATTACTATGATTCCCCCGATTTTACCTTTGATGAGGCTATTATGGATGCCAAGGGTGAACACCCATTCTGCTCTATCTGGTACGGCGGCAAGCACTCCTTCCTGTGTTCGGCCAAGGCACCCGAGTATGTTAGAAGAAATTACGCAAAATTTGAAGAGCTTGGCATTAATATCGAGGCCTCTTACCTTGATGTTTTTTCGGTTGTGGAGTTGGATGAATGTTTTTCTCCCGACCACCCTGCCACGCGCGAGCAGTGTGCAAGAAACAGGCGCGAATGTCTTGATATTTTAACGGCACGCGGCATTATCCCCTCTTCTGAAGAGATACTCGACTGCATACTGCCCTCTCAGGTGCTTTGCCACCACGCCCCCTATTATACCGACTGGCTGGGCGGCCCTGCATCTAACCCCGTTGGTTGGCAAATTCCCCTTTTCAACCTTGTTTACCACGACTGTATTGTTACCCCGTGGATAGGTAAAAAGGGTAGCCGCGGCGGCTGGGGAATTACAGGTAAAGACAGCGGATATGCCCACGCTTACCTGAACGGCAACCCCCTTTACCTTAAAATTGATGCCGATAAGGAAACTATTGATGAGGCTGTAGCCGTTTGCGAAAGCGCCGAAAGGCTGGCCTACGCCGCTATGGTTCGCCACGAGTATTTATCTGCCGATGGCCGTATTCAGCGCACCACCTTTGAGGAGGGAACAAAAATTACCGTTAACTTCGATACCGAAGAGGTAGATATTAGCAGTGGTCAGTGAACAGTGATTAGTGGACAGTAAAAAAGCACCCCGCTCACGGCGGGGTGCTTTTTTTATGCTTTTTTCTTATCCAAGAAGGTTACACCAAAGAAGCCTGCGCCACTTATAACAAGAAGTGCAAACCATAAAGCAAGGTTTGAAGAGTCTCCTGTGTCGGGGCGTGTGGGTTTTGGCTGGGGTTCGGTTGGGTCTGGGTCGGGTGTGGGTGTTGGGGTAGGCTCGGTGTAGGTGTTCTTAAATTCTACGCCGCCCTTTGCATCTGTTCCCACGAAATACTTATAATCCAGTGTTAAGGTGCCATCAAGATTATCGGTAGATGTTACTACAACCTTATATTCATTGGTATCGTAGGTAACATTTGCCTTGGGGTTGGTTGCATCCTCGGTAATGAAGAAGACATACTCGGCTGAGCTATCGGCAATATTGCCCTCAAAAGCGAATTTGCCGTTTTCATCATTCTTTACCTGCTGGATAAGCCGGTCTTTTACCCATTCGCCGTTTTCCATCTTTGCGGAATAGAGGTTGAAGGTGAACTCGTTTTCTTCCAGCTCCTTGCCAACTAAGGTTTTGGTGCCTGCAAGAACAATATCTGCAGGGTTGGGGCTGTATTTATTTATGAATTCTATACCGCTACCTGTAATGTTTTCAAAAACGGTTTCCTCGGTGGGTGTGCCCGCCACATCCTTAATAACCACGGTGGCCTTGTGCAGCTCTTTGCGAACGAGGGTGAGCTGTCCGTCAACGGTAAGGTCATCCTTGTTATCCACCTGAGCCAGTGCAATTACCACATGGTAAACGGCATTGTCGTAGGAAACACCATTTTTATCTCCCACAAGCTCGGCCACCTTGTAGTGATAGGTGCCAACCTCGTGCAGGGTGAGTGCGGGGAAATCAACCTTACCCTGAGCATCGTTTTTAACGGGTGCGCCTATTTGCTGACCGTTTATTGCATTAATTAAAACGAACTCAAATTCGCCATCATTAAGCGGTCTGCCATCTAAGGTCTTTTCAATGCCGAACTCGGTATCTATATCGTAGGTGTAGGAGGCAGGTGTAAAGGTGTTGCTGAATACTATTTCTTCACTTTCCTGACCGTTCTTTGTTATTTTGTAGCTGCTGTACAGTGCGCCCTCGGCGTTATCGTTAACGGTTACGGTTACAAGGTATTCGGCCTTATCGTAGGTGTAGCCTGCTGCGCCCTTGTCTTGCTCGGTAACCTTGTAAACAAAGGTGCCCGTCTTATTGAAAATAATGGTTCCGAATGTGAAGCTTCCGTTTGCGCTGTTCTGTACGGTCTGATTGCCGGGAACTGCGGGAGCATCTGCGGTAACCTTTTCAACCTTAAAGCTGAACTCATTACCGCGCATAATCTTACCTGTGAGCAGCTTTGTTCCCGAAATGGTAAAGCTTGCGGGTGTTGGGTTATATTCATTTTCGAAAACTATATCGGTAACTGCTGCTGCATTTCCGCCGATTACCCTAACAAAACGGGTAATTTCTGCGGTAAGTGCTGCCGCGCTGTCGGTAACGGTTACGGTAATCTCATAAACCGAGCTGTCATAGGTAAATCCGCCGATTACCTTTGTTTTGTCTTCGGAAATAATATACTTATATTCGCCTGCAGCTGTGAACTCAATGGGTGCGAACTGGAAGGAACCGTTTGCCGAGTTTCTTACAGTAAGCTGTGCAGGCAGGGGTGCTGCGGGTGTTGCAGGGTCGGCCGCAATGTTAAATGCAAATTCATTCGCATTAACCTGTCGGTTGTTTGTAGAAATAACCTTTTGGCCCGAGAACACCACATAATCGGAAGTAGAGGGTGTATAAACATTTGTAAAGGTAATTTCGGGTGCGGTAACCTCTGCTGCGCCATCGTAAACCTTAGCCTCTGCCGAAACGGTACCATCGCCGTTATCGGTAACGGTTACGCGAACGGTGTAAACCTTATCGGTATAGGTGATGTTGGGGTTAGCGCCCGGAACCTCGGCCAAATAATAGGTGTAGGTTTCGCCAGCCATTGCTGCGGGGAACACCAAGTTAAAGCGGGTTTCGCCTGCGGCATTTGTTAGGGTGCTTCTAAGAAGCTCGGTATAATCGGTAGCGGTGAAGGGATTTGCATCATAAAGGGCAAATCTATAACCTGCAAGGGACTGGCCGCCGTTAATTGCCTTCTGAATATTCAAGGTAACGCTGTCTGAACCAACGGGTGCATAGACATTGCTAAAGGCGGCTGCCACATTCCAGCTTCCGCTTACTGTGGTTAGCGCAATATTGTTTACAGCTGTTATTTCAAGGTCGCCATCCATATCGGTATCGGCCACTACCACCGCAAATTCTCTTACTGCGGTATCGTAGGTAACGCCGCCCTGATTACCGCTAAGCTCGGTAATCGAGTAATAATATGTGCCGGCATAATTATAGTGTTCGTTCGCAAGAGAAACGCCCTTGGCCTTTGTGGCATCGGTATCGCTGATAGTAATTCTGCCCACTTCGTTTCCGGGGAGGCCAATTCTTGCAACAACAAAGGTATAGCTTTCGCCTGCCTGCCATACGGTGCGGCCCAAAATGGTTTTGGACACATCAACATTTATACCTGCACCGTTGGTTTCGGTTGGAGTATAGGTGTTAACTATAAGGGCCTGGTCGTTGGTGGAAGCATCAACCGTTCCGTTTAAAACGCTGGCGGCCGCATTTAGCGTAAAGCCGTTTGGAATGTTGGTTTCAACCACGGTGTATTCGGTCTCTTCATGGAGTCCGCGAACAACAAACGACTCGCCATCGTGAAGGGTTACCGTAAACTTACCGTTTGTGCCAATATCAAGGCTTCCTCTAGAGGTATTAAATGTGCCGTAAACGGGTTCGCCACGCTGATTTGTAAGTGTAACCTCGGCTGTAAAGGCAATATTATCGTTTACATCAACAACATTTCCATTAATATCTTGAACCTGCTTTGTAATAACAAGGTCGCCCTCGCCAATGGCAGTGTTAACGAACTCAACATTATCTATAAGGTACTGCGAAACTATGCCGCGGGCCAAGGTGCTTTGAGCCGCGCCGTTTACATGAATAGACTTAACCTTATAATCATCGTTTGCAGAGATTTCTTCAACCGCGTAAACTGCGCCTGCGGGGATACCCTCAAGCCAAAGGGTTTGGTCGCGGCCCAGTTCAAACTCATAAACACCGCCGTTAAAGTTGGCTACGGTAGGTGTGCCGCTTGGAGTTTCGCCAATAGCGGTAACGTAAGAATCAAAGCTGCCGTTTTGGTCTAGGGTTACGCGGAATTTAAAGATATCGGATGTGCCTGCTTCAAAAATATCAACCGTTTTAGAAATCTTAATTCCTGTTGCAGGTGTAACCGACAGCATACCGTTATTACCAAGGTTCATTTCCACATAAACGGTGTTGTTGTGTTCTGATAAATAGGGGTGGAACACCATATTTGCAGAGCTTGTTTTGTTAACGGCCTTTTCCTCATCGTACATATTAAGCTCTCTTGCGGGGGTGCCCTTGGGAACTACATAGGCTCCAACCTGACTGTGGTCGAGAAGCTCAAAATTATCCTTCCACTCTGCCGCCGCAATAGAAGCCGCCGACATTTTTTCATATACAAATACGGGAAGCCTGTTTGCGGCTGCGGTGCCTGCGGGATAATTTACGAAGTTATAACGGCGGTGATAGTATTCGCCGTTTGCCTGAAGCTCGCCGTTTGCAACTAAAACATAGTCGTTTCCAACCTTTTTGAACACAGCCGAATCAAATGTGTAGTAGAAACGCTCGTTTTCCTTGTTGGGGGTAAACTCGGACAAAGCAACCTGATGGGTGTCGTGATTTTCGCCCGTAATGTTGAACTTATTGTTCCAGAAAAGGCGGGTGTGTCCATCGGCTGCAATGTGTCTTTCATCGTTTAGTACGGTTGCGGTGCTGATGTTTTCGCCCGAAATTTTTGTAATGTTATATTCGTTAAGGTCTGCCCTGAGGCCGGTTTCGTAGATAAGGCGAACAGGGGTGGCCTCTTCTACCGTTACATTAACATTGGTAGCACTATCAACATTGGTACCGTCCAGTGTTACCTTATAGGTAATCATTGGAACAAGGGCGGCAGGAACCTTCCAAATAACGCTCTGGCTGCCTGTTTCAATGTTTTCGTGAATTTGTACCGACATATACATCATATCGGAATTCTTAACGCTGCCATCGGTTTCGCCGAGGAATCCGTAGGAACGGTTAATAAATACGGCATCGGCAGGGGCCGGCTCGGTGCCATCCTCATCATAGAAGCCTGCATAGCTTCCATCGGCCTTTGCATACCATGCAATATAGTTAGACCAGTCATTAGGTCCGTTATATGCAAGCTGACCGTCGGCAAAAGCCTTTGCAACAAGCAGCTGTGCATCAACTGTGTTTTCAATTCCAAGTCTTGTTTTAACGGCTCTTATAAACTCATCGCCAAGCTCGGTGGGGTTTTCAATGGAGCCAAGGCCTTCGGCTGAGGTGTCTGCCAGCTTGGAGGCCATCATATTTCCATCAAAAAGGGTGTCTCCAAGCAGTATGCCGTTTATATGCTTTACTTCCATATATTCGCCGAGTGTATCGGTGAATTCAACATAGCCTGCAAAATCGGGGCTGCCGCCCTCTAAGTGGGTGGGATAGTAACGCGACTGAATAATAATTTCATCTACAATAGATTTGAAAGCATTTTCAAGCTGCCCACTTTCGGCAGAGAAATATGCATCAACATAATTCTTGTCCTTTACATACGAATCCTTTGCAATATTAACGGTTGTTGTATTGTACGCAGAGCCGGTTCTACCTCTAACGCGGACACTCATGGTTTCGTTTCCTGTAAGCGCCGAATAGGTAGACCAATACTCATCGGTGGAGGTGGAATTTGTCGGGTCAAGTATAGCCTGAGCGACATTCATATCATCAACCTCAAAGCCAAGCGTATAGAAAAGGCTTCGGCCCGCACCTTTTTCCGTTTTTACCTGATATTTATTTTCAATTCGGCTCTTAATATAGGATGCCGTGAGCTGAACCAAAAAGCCCTGTCCTATGGGGATTTCTCCATATCCGTTACCGATATTGGAGCCCATCACAGTTCTGCCGTAAGAGGTGTACTGAGAATTTTCAACATCATTATAGTAGGTGGTTGCCTGCGAAGGCTCGCCATCTGTCATAAGAACAACTATTGGCATACGATGGTCGCCTGATTGCCAGTTATTGTCGCCAACAGTAATATCTGGCACCGCTTCGAACATTTTCCAAGCTTCCCACAGTCCCGACTGCATATATGTGTAGCCTGTAAAGCTCTTAGATGAAGAAAGGTTGGCGGCGGGGTTTGAGCCTCTTACACCGCTGTTTACAGTAACATTGTTATTTCTTGATATATCGAGAAATGTACCTGTTGTGGTTGTGTAGTGGTCGATTTCAAGAATTCTTGTAACTGCATTTTCATAGGTTGTGGTGATTGATGATGAGCCCGAATATAAAACAACGCCAACTCGGTTGTTTTTGTTGATTGTAAGCAATGATTCTATAGCATCATTCGCGGCTGCAATAAGCGCATCCTCTGCGTTCTGGTCACTTATCGACCTGGAAAGGTCAAGAACTAAAACCGTATCGGTTGGAATGGTGGAGTAGCCCACAATTTCCTTGTTTGCTGCAATGGTAGAAAGGGCGGTTAAAAAGTTTTTGCCCTCCTCTATCATTGAAACCTTGCCATCAAATGCATCGGCATCCTTGAAAACAGATTTATCTGTCCAAACGCCGCCTGCGTTGGCTGTGCCGTGCTCGTTTATATCGAAATATTTAACCCAGTTGTTCATTGTATTATCATCGGTAACGCGATTATAATACTCTGCATCGGAGGTGGCCGCAAGGGTGGCAATGGGAAGATAAGCAAAAAGAAGTGCCATTACCAGTAAAATGCTTATAAGTTTTTTTGTTAAATTAAATCTTGTTTTCATTGTTTGCCTCCTGTGTTCGTAATAACAAGGTAAAATTTATCTTAAGCAGAGGAGGAGTATCCGAACCCGATTTTTACGGGACGATTTTCACCTCTGCTGTGTTAAAATACTCGCAAATCCACTAGGATTTGCTGCGTTTTGTGCCGTGCCGATGCAAAAATCGGCACCGTGAAAATTCTGCGACCTAAAACTTGCAGAATTTTGTGTGATTTTTGGTGCAGTGAAGGTGGTAAGGCTGGCGCCTGCCGCCGCCAATAATCCAAAAAGCGCCTAAATACTGCCGTTTTAGGCGAGTTCGGAT
>JAGBGJ010000086.1 GCA_017936045.1 Clostridia bacterium | reverse complement strand
TTTTGAAAAAAGGCTTGCAACAGTATTTTCACTTAAGCAAAGCAAGCTTGAAAATATATCGAAAAGCCGCATTTTTACAAATGCCAAGGAATATATTTGTGAAAAACGCAGTCTTAACATTGACTTTGTAACCGATAAAATTGAAAATGCAGTTAACAAAATTGTTTTATCAAAGGATAAAGCTGTTTGCGCCCAACTAGCCGCGTTAGATGCGCTTAGTCCTTCTAAAACTCTGCTTCGCGGTTACGCTTCGGTAGCGGCCAAGGGCAAAAGCATTACATCGGTTAAAAAGCTTTCGGTTAACGATAATATCACTGTTCGTTTCCACGATGGATGCGCAAACTGCAGTGTTAACAAGATAGATTAGGAGATATGTTATGTCTGAAATTAACCTAACATTTGAAGAAGCATACGAAAAACTTGAAAAAATTGCCGAAAGGCTGAATTCTAACGATATTCCTCTTGATGAAGCTCTAAAGCTTTACGAAGAGGGGATAGTGCTTTCCAATTATTGTGCAAAATCCCTTGAAGCTGCAAAGCAAAAAATTGAAACTTTAAAAAACGGTAACCAGTTATGATGAAAGACATTTTACAGCAGTATGCAAATAATTTTGAAGAGAGCATAAAGGACCTCTTTGAATCGGAAAATAGTGAATACAAAATAATTAGCGATGCTTGTAAGTACAGCCTGCTGCTAGGCGGTAAGCGAATTCGCCCCTTTTTAATTAACAGTTTTTATATGCTGTGTGGCGGAACGGGTTGCTATTCTTTTAATTTTGAAGCCGCAATGGAATGTATTCATACCTATTCTCTCATTCACGATGACCTGCCCTGTATGGATAACGACGATATGAGAAGGGGAAAGCCATCCTGCCACATTAAATTCGGCGAAGAGTATGCTCTTTTGGCAGGAGATGCACTCTTAACCGGTGCATTCGGCTTGGCTTCAACCACAAAGAATATTGATTCCGCCCTTGTTTTAAAAGCGCTCTTAGAACTTTCAAACAGTGCAGGAATAAATGGTATGATTGGCGGTCAAACCGTTGACCTGCTTTATGAAAATAAAGAAGCCGATGTAGAAGTTTTAAAGCTGATTTGTTCACTTAAAACGGGTGCTTTAATTAAAGCTTCTTGTAAGATAGGCTGCATTTTAGCAGGCGCTAACGATAAACAAATTATTGCAGCTGAAACCTTTGCACAAAAGCTTGGTCTTGCATTTCAGATAGTTGATGATATTTTAGATGAAACAAGCACCGAGGAAAAACTTGGCAAACCTATTCACAGCGACAAAGAAAATAATAAATCTACCTTCGTAAGTCTTTTGGGAATTGATGAGTGCAGAAGACTGGTGGTTGTTTTAACACAAGAGGCAAAAGAATGTCTTGATATATTCGGCCAAGAGGCTGAAACTTTAAAAGAGTTTGCAGATTATTTATGTAACAGAGATTATTGATGGGAAGTTGATTTTTTTGGACTATAAGTTTTTAGGTAAAATTGAAAATTCAAATGAACTTAAAAAACTTAATTACAGCGAAATTTCACTGCTTTGTGAAGAGATAAGGGATAAGCTTATTGACACGGTTTCGCAAAACGGTGGTCATTTAGCCTCCAATCTTGGCGCTGTTGAACTGACAGTTGCTCTTCACAGAAGCTTGAATTTACCCAAGGATTCATTAATTTTCGATGTTGGTCATCAGTGCTATACTCATAAGCTTTTAAGCGGAAGGTACGATAGATTTTCTACCATTCGCAAGGAAAACGGCTTATCTGGTTTTATGCGACCTGATGAAAGCCCTTACGATACCTTTATAACTGGGCACGCAAGCAACTCAATTGCCGCTGCATTCGGTATTTATAAGGCAAGCGTTTTAAAAGGAGAAGAAAGGACAAGCGTTGCTGTAATTGGCGATGGCGCACTAACAGGCGGACTTGCTTTTGAAGCCCTAAATAACATCGGCTATACCGATAACAACTTTATTGTTGTGCTTAACGATAATAAGATGTCAATTTCAAACAATGTTGGCTCTATGTCGGAGCATCTCAAAAAAATTCGACTAAGCAGAGGCTACTACAAACTTAAATACAGGCTTGAAATCTTCATTAGAAAAATTCCATTTATCGGAAAGAGCCTATTTAAGGTTTTGTCTCGTATTAAGCAGGTGTTCGCAAGACAGGTTTATAAAAACAATTTGTTTGAATCATTTGGGTTTAAATATATAGGTCCCGTTGATGGGCACGATGTCGAACAGCTTGAAACGGCCTTTGAAATTGCAAAATTCAAAGAAAGCCTTGTCTGGTTCACACAATTACCGTAAAGGGTAAGGGCTATAGCTTTGCAGAAGAGCAGCCTGGTAATTATCACGGTGTTTCAGCCTTTGAGACCCACGATGGACTTGCTATGAGCGCGGGCGAAAACTTTTCCACAGTTTGCGGTAAAACCCTTTGCAAAATGGCCGAGCAGGATAAAACTGTGTGTGCTATTACAGCTGCAATGACAACCGGCACGGGCCTTGAAGAGTTTTCAAAGAGATTTGGCGATAGATTTTTTGATGTTGGAATTGCAGAAGAATATGCCGCAACCTTTGCATCAGGTCTTGCTGCTGGTGGTATGCGCCCTTATTTTGCGGTTTACAGCTCTTTCTTACAAAGAACCTACGATGAGGTTATTCACGACTGTGCAATAGCAAAACTGCCCGTTTGCTTCCTTATTGACCGTGCAGGTATTGTTGGAGATGATGGCGAAACCCACCAAGGACTTTTCGATGTTGCGTTTATGTCTACCGTACCCGGAATGACAGTTTATTCACCCGCAAGCTATAGCGAGCTTGAGGGCTGCCTATATAATACATCAAACATTAAAACTCCATTGGCTATACGCTATCCTCGCGGAAAAGAGGAGTACCCCTTCCGGTATGATTCTTCCGATTATACAGTTTTTTCAAATAACGGGAAAATAGCTATTATCACTTATGGCATTATTTCTTCAGAGGCTTTAAAAGCTCAAAAAATGCTAATGGATAAGGGCATAAAGGTTGATTTAATCAAGCTTAATAAGGTGTATCCTATTTCAAATAATCTTATTCAGGATATATCTGATTATGATAAAGTTTATTTCTTTGAAGAGGGAATGTTAAGAGGCGGCATAAGCGAGCACATTGTTTCGCGTGCAGCTTTAAAACACTATACAATAAAGGCTATAGATAACAGCTTTGTATCGGCTGCCGATATTAAGGCCGCCAGGGCAAAGTACTCCCTTGATAAAGACTCAATGTTTAAAATTATTGCAGGTGAAAATTAATGGTACAAAAGCAAAGACTTGATGCCGCTGTTTTCGAGGCGGGATATGCCGAAAGCAGGGAAAAGGCCAAAGCACTTATAATGGCCGGTCTTGTTTATGTAAATAACCAAAAATCCGATAAACCGGGCACTACCGTTAAGCCCGATGATATAATTGAATTCAGAGGTGCAGCCCCTAAATATGTCAGCCGTGGCGGGCTAAAGCTTGAAAAAGCCGTTGAAAACTTTGGGTTTAGCCTTAGCGGTAAAATGTGTGCTGATATTGGTGCATCTACAGGTGGATTTACCGATTGTATGCTTCAAAACGGTGCTGTCAAGGTGTACGCCATTGATGTTGGCTATGGTCAGCTTGCGTGGAAGCTTCGTACAGATGAGCGCGTGGTTAATTTAGAGCGCACTAACTTCCGTTATGTTACCAGTGAACAAATACTCGATAAGCTTGACTTTTGCTCGGTAGATGTTTCTTTTATTTCGCTTGCGCTTATTATTCCGGTTATGAAAACCATAATGAAAGAGCAAGCCGAGGCAGTTTGTCTTATTAAGCCTCAGTTGGAAGCAGGCAAGGAAAAGGTTGGCAAAAAGGGTGTAGTACGCGACCCTGAGGTGCATTTAGAGGTAATCAATAAGGTTTTAGGAATTGCAATGGATAACGGCTTTAAGGTTCTCCATTTAGATTACTCACCAATAAAAGGGCCTGAAGGTAATATCGAATATCTCATTCACATTATTAATACCGACAAGGGTGAAATAAGCGTAGATATCACTCCGGAAGGTGTAGTAGAAGCGGCACATAATTCTTTAAAAGGAGAATAACAATGAAGGTTGCATTATTCCCTAATTTTGATAGAGAGGGAACAGCAGAGCTTTATTCTAAAATTTCTGATATTTTAACCGAACAAGGCATCGAGTGCTATGCGGAAAAACCGTATACTAACAACGAAGAACTCTACAAGAATTGCGATATAATTATAACCATTGGCGGAGATGGAACACTTATTAAGCATGCTAAAATTGCTTCCAAATACGGCAAGCCTTGTCTTGGTGTTAACACTGGAAATCTTGGCTTTTTAGCAAATGTCGATAAGGACACAATAGAGCTTATCGGTAATTTAAAGCGCGGCAATTATTCGGTCGAATCCCGAATGATGCTTGAGGTTACTGCAGTAAAAGAAGGTCAAACCGTTTATTCGGGAACCGCCCTTAACGATGCGGTTGTATCGAGTGTTATGGTCGCGCGAATTTGCGACGTTAAGCTTGGTATTGCCAGCGATGAAATAACATACCGTGCCGATGGTGTTATTATTTCAACTCCAACCGGCTCCACGGCATATTCAATGTCGGCAGGCGGACCTATTATTGACCCTGCTGTAAGGTGCTTAACGGTTACACCTGTTTGTTCTCATACGCTTACGGCACGCCCAATGATTCTGTCGGAGGATTCGGTTATCAGCCTTGGAATTGCAAGCAATTCCAGAACAACGGCAATTTTATCGGTAGATGGCGATAATTGTATAGAGGTTGATTTAGACACAACTGTGAACCTTAAAAAATCAATGTACGATGCGCGTTTTATTAACTTAACGGGTTCAACAATCTATAAAACTATTTCTAAAAAGTTTTAGGTGAATAAAATGAAAAATAAACGTCAGGAAATTATAATTGAGCTTATTCAAAACAACATTTTAACAACTCAGGATGAGCTTCAAGAGGCACTCCAAAATCTCGGCTTCAAGGTTACTCAGTCAACCGTTTCAAGAGATATTAAGGAGCTTAGAATTGTTAAATCGCAGGATAAAAACGGCATTTACCGTTACCACATTGCTTCAAAAAATAACGATTCTTTAAGGGATAAGAATCATTTTGAAGAAATGTTCAGCAAATCCTGCGTAGATGTTGTTTATTCAATGAATACTGTTGTTATAAAGTGCTATGCAGGTATGGCATCAAGCGTTTGTGTAGCGCTTGACAATTTGTTTAGCGATTTGATTTTGGGCTCGCTTGCAGGTGATGATACCATTTTTGCAATCACCTCGGGCGAAAAGGCTTCTATGCTTTTGTGTGAAAAAATTAAGAAACTCATTTAACGGAGATATTAAATGCTTAAATATCTACATATAGAAAACATTGCCATAATTGAATCGGCCGATATTGAACTTACCGGCGGCTTTAATGTGCTAACGGGTGAAACGGGCGCAGGTAAATCAATTATAATTGATTCAATTAACGCTGTGCTCGGCGAAAGAACATATAAAGAAATAATAAGAAATTCCGCCGATAAAGCATTAGTGTCGGCTGTGTTTGGCAATTTATCGGCCGCATCTGTTTCGGCACTAAGCGAATACGGAATAAACCCCGATGAAGATGGCAATATTTCGGTTCAAAGGGTGCTAAGCCAAACGGGTAATGGCTCAATAAGAATTAATGGGCAGCTTACCACTGCGCAGGTGCTTCGTGATGCTGCTAAATATTTGGTAAATATTCACGGCCAGCACGATAGCCAGATGCTCTTAAAACCCGAAAACCATTATGTTTATTTAGACCTTATTGCCAATAACGAAAAAGAGAAGAATGAATATGCAGTCGCATTTAAGAGATTTACCGATTTAAGGCGCCAAATTAAAGCGCTTGAAACCGATGAGGATGAAAAGGCTATAAGAATTGACCTTTTAAAGTTCCAAATTGATGAAATAGAGAATGCCGCAATTCAGGTAGGCGAAATTGAGGAACTCAAGAAAAAGAGAGAAATCTTCCAAAATGCCGAAGCAGTTATTAAAAAGCTTCAGGGATGTTTGTTTGCCATTAACGGCGACATTGAAGCTGAAGGTGCGGCGGGCTTTTCTAGGTTGGCACTTAGCCTACTTGAAAAAGCAAATGTAGAAGCGCTTGATTCAACCTTGGGCAACCTAAATTCAGCAGTATCTTTGCTGGATTCGGTAACCGATGAAATCGGAAAATATATAGCAGATTTTAATTATTCTAAAGAAGAAGTACAAAAAACTAACGATAGGCTTGACTTATTGCACAGTATAGTGTTAAAATACGGCAATAGTGAGCAAAAAACACTCGAGCACCTTGCCAAGGCTAAAGAAGAACTTGAACTTATTGAATTTGGCGAAGAAAAACTGGAAGAGCTTGAAAATGCACTCGTTTTAGCGCAGGACGCTTTAGTTGCTGCAGGAGCAAAACTCACGGCAACGCGCAAAAAAGCCGCCAAAGGCTTTGAAAAGAATGTTTGCGAAGCTTTAAGCTTTATGGATATGAGCTCAGTTCAGTTTGTTGTTAATATCGAAGAGTCTAAATACTCAAAAACCGGTAAAGACAATATTGAGTTTCTTATTTCCGCCAACGCAGGCGAAAGCGTAAAGCCCCTTTATAAGGTGGCCTCGGGTGGAGAGCTTTCAAGAATTATGCTTGCAATCAAAGGCATAATTGCCGATAAAGATAATGTTGATACCCTCATTTTTGATGAAATCGATACCGGTATAAGCGGCCGCGCAGCCTCAAAGGTTGCGGTACAGCTTAGAAAACTGTCGGGTATCAGGCAGGTTATTTGCGTAACTCATTTAGCGCAAATTGCTGCCGCTGCCGAAGGCCATTTCTTAATTGAAAAATCGGTTAAAGGCGGCAAAACCTATACAAATGTTGCCCTTCTCAGCGAAGAGGACAGAATAAACGAGATTGCACGCATAATGTCGGGAACCAATCTCACAGAAAATACAATCAGTTCCGCAAAGGAACTCATAGATAGGAGTAAAAACTAAAATGACTTTATACGAAGAACTTGTTGCGCGTGGCCTTATAGCTCAGGTTACAAACGAAGAAGAAATCAAGAATATGATTAACGAGGGTAAGGCAACCTTTTATATAGGATTTGACCCTACTGCTGATAGCCTTCATGTTGGTCACTTTATGGCACTTTGCCTTATGAAAAGACTTCAAATGGGTGGCAATAAGCCTGTAGCCCTTATCGGCGGCGGTACAGGATATATAGGGGACCCTTCGGGCAGAACCG
>JAGBGJ010000085.1 GCA_017936045.1 Clostridia bacterium | reverse complement strand
TTTTCCCCCATCAACAAAAATATTCTGACCGGTTATATATCTTCCCTCATCACTACACAAGAGACTGACAATTCCTGCGCAATCTTCGGGTTCTCCATAAAATCCGACCGGAATACTATCCGTAACCTTTTTAGCGTATTCGGGGTCAGAAAGCGCTTCGACATTTCTATCGGTATAAATTACACCGGGTGCTACGTTATTAACGGTAATTCCATCCTTTGCAAACTGAAGAGAAAGCGATTTCATCATATTTGTTTGCGCGGCCTTTGAGGCAGAATACACAAGCATATCGGGGTGAGGCTTCGCTTCCTGAACAGAGCCTATGGTTACAATTCTGCCCCAACCATTTTTCTTCATATTATCGGCCACAACCTGAATTAGCATCATACTTGACACAAAATTACAGTTAAGCTGTTTTTGGCAAGCATCAACCGAAATATCTTGCCAAGGAGTGCGATACTGTACCGAGGCATTAAGTATTAAGACATCGACTTCCTTAACCTTTTCACAAAGCTTACGAGTTGAGTTTAAATCTGTGAGGTCGGAAACAATCGTTTCGGCCACTCCGCCGTTTTGTTCAATTATTTGTTTTGTTTCGTTGGCTTTTGCTATATTTTCTGCGCCGTGAACAATAACTTTATATCCATCCTGCGCTAATCTTATGGCTATAGCTCTGCCTATTCCTCTTGAAGAGCCTGTAACAAGTGCTGTTTTCATAGTTTTACCTCATTATAGTGCGGTTTGTGTATCATTCGGGTCGCCGTTGCGAGCTAAATCGTACTCTTTAGACCAATCTAAATCGCGGTATTCTTCGCCTCTTGGGTCGGTCTTTATCCATTCAACTAACATATCCAGCATTTCTTCTGTCCAAGTGTTACGGTCAATTTGCGCTGTTGTAAACTTACCCTGACAAATCATTTCAAAGCCAAAGTCATCTTTTACGTGGGTTTTGGCTGCACCCTCAACAACATCGGCAACAAGATGAGCAGGAATAAAGAGTACTCCGCCGCCTGCACCGAACACAACATCGCCGGGCAGACATACTGCGCCGCCAAAGTTTGTAATATCGTTCCAGTCTTTCATTACAAATTCACGGATTGGTGTCGGGTCAATACCTCTATAATAAACCTGAACATCGGGAATTTGTTTCATTTGCTCGACATCGCGAATACCGCCCCATACTACTGCGCCGCCGTTTTTGGTGCGCTTTTGAAGTGCGGTTGTAAGGTTTCCGCCTAAGAATGTACCCTTATAAATCTTATCGTACATATCGCAAACCACAACATCGCGTTCATAAAGGTTATCGATAACCCACTGATTATAGTTGCCCTGCAAGCCATCCTCGGCGCCGCGTGCAAACTGAATATCGTGCAGGTCGGGGCGTGTTGGGCAATAGGTACAGGTAACGGCGCGGCCAACCAGCTTGCGTCCATCGTTATGTAATGTATGCATTGGATTTTCACCGCCGCCTACAAACTGATGCTCGTAACCGAGCACAAATATCGGTTTCCATACCTCTTCCAGGGTCATACCGCAGAGTGCATCAAGATACTTATCCTCTACCTTAGGTCTGCCATCGGGTAATCTTTCGCCCTTCCAAAGTGGGGTAAGTGCAATAATTTTTTCTCTATCATTAAAATTCATACTATTAAACCTCGTTATTATTTTGCCGCCGATATTAAATCAATGTCATTTTTGCCGTTCTTTCCAAAGGTGGCAATAATTTTTTCATCAAACACATCGAATTCATAGTCTCCAAAGAAGCCTCTAAATTCAATATAGCCGTTCTCATCGGTTGTGAGGGTGCCCTCGGTATGCCATTCTTCGGTTAAAAGCTTTTTAAGCATATGCGCCGATTTCTTTGGGGTAAGGTCATGATGAAAAAGACCGCCGCGACAGTTATTTTCGTTCCAATTTGAATCTCCTACATAGCAGTAACCGTCAAACTGATTCCAATAAACCACAGTGTCCACCAGCGGGTGAGAAAACCAAACAGAATACAGGTTCTTTAAAATTTCAGCCTGAAGTTCCTCAAATTCCTCGCCCTCGCCAAAGGTGGGAATGGTAACCTCGGTGATTTCAAGCGGTAACCCAAATTTGCCCAAAGTATCAAGCATTTTAAAGCTTAATTCAGGGTCTGCAAAGCTGAGATATTCAGACTTGGCATTGCGTTCATAGGCTTCTTCGGTTTTAGCTGTTGCGCCCGTGAAAAGGTGGTGCTGAATACCAATTTTATCGATTGGAGTTCCCTTTAAAAGAGCATTCTCAATTTCCAAATAATAAGCAGACCAAACTCCCTTATTGGCAACGTCTGCATTGCAACCTCCCTCATTGATAACAAGGGTTTCATCAGGAAAATATCTTTTCGCAAGAGAAAATGCCCATTCGTTTAAATCCTTTTTTGTGGTGATAACAGAATCGGTATTCCACATATAACTCAGCAATGTCTCATTTATGACCTCAAATTCAACCATTCTGCCGGCATAACGCTCAGAAATTTCTTTAAAACGCTTTTCGTAATGGCGTTCCATTTCTGCCATATTATCTTTTGGTAGCCAATTCGGTGTAAACTTATCGTAAACAAGACAATGCAGCTTTGTGTCGATACCGTTTTCAGCACAATACTGCATACAAAGCTCCGGAGCGGGACGGCGGTAAACCTTAGCACTGTCTTTATCAAAGCGCGGCTTGTTTTCTTCAGGCTCGAGTCCGTCCCAATAAAATGGAACGGTGGCAAGGTTAAAATATTCCTTAAATAACTCGCGGAACTTTGCGTT
>JAGBGJ010000084.1 GCA_017936045.1 Clostridia bacterium | reverse complement strand
GGCGCGAAGCAGGCGTTCTTCAGCGGTAAGCTCGGTTTCACCCTTAGGAGTTACCTTACCAACAAGGATATCGCCTGCGGTAACCTCTGCACCAACACGGATAATTCCGCGTTCATCGAGGTTTTTGAGAGCTTCCTCACCAACGTTGGGGATATCTCTTGTGATTTCTTCGGGTCCAAGCTTTGTATCTCTTGCCTCGATTTCATATTCTTCAATATGAATAGAGGTGTACATATCTTCACGAACAAGCTTTTCGTTAATGAGAACAGCGTCCTCGTAGTTATAACCTTCCCAGGTCATAAAGCCGATGAGGGCGTTACGGCCGAGAGAGATTTCGCCGTTATCGGTAGCGGGACCATCAGCAATTACCTCGCCTTCAGCAACCTTTTGGCCTGCTACAACGATGGGGCGCTGATTTATACATGTTCCGTGGTTGGAACGGAGGAACTTAATGAGCTCGTACTCATCAACCTCACCGTTTTTAGCCTTGATAACAATCTTATCGGCAGAAGATGAAACAACTGTACCTGCACGGTTAGCAAGAACTACAACGCCTGAATCGACAGCGGCCTTGTATTCGATACCTGTGCCAACGAAGGGGCTTTCGGTAACGAGAAGGGGCACAGCCTGCTTCTGCATGTTGGAGCCCATGAGTGCACGGTTGGTATCATCGTTTTCAAGGAAGGGTATCATTGCGGTAGCAACAGATACAACCATTTTGGGCGATACATCCATATAATCAACCTTAGCAGGTTCAATTTCAAGGAAGTCATCACGGTAACGAGCGTTTACCTTAGCGCGGGCAAAGTGGCCATCTGCGGTAAGGGGTTCGTTAGCCTGAGCAATTACATATTCATCTTCCTGGTCTGCTGTCATATAAACAACATCTTCAAGAACCTTGCCGGTTTCTTTATCTACCTTACGTAAAGGAGCTTCGATAAAGCCGTACTCGTTAATCTTAGCGAAGGTTGCAAGATAAGAGATAAGACCGATGTTAGGACCTTCAGGAGTTTCGATAGGACACATACGACCATAGTGGGTGTAGTGAACGTCGCGGACTTCGAAGGATGCGCGGTCACGAGAAAGACCACCGGGGCCAAGAGCAGAAAGTCTGCGCTTGTGGGTAAGTTCAGACAGCGGGTTTGTTTGGTCCATAAATTGGGAAAGAGGAGATGAACCAAAGAATTCCTTAATTGCGGCAACAACCGGGCGGATATTGATAAGGGACTGAGGTGTAATGGCATCTACATCCTGAGCCTGAAGTGCCATCTTTTCACGTACTACCCTTTCCATTCTTGAAAGACCGATTCTGAAATGGTTCTGAAGAAGTTCACCAACAGAACGGATACGACGGTTTCCAAGGTGGTCGATATCATCGGTTACGCCTATATCATAAGGAAGATTGATAAAGTAGTTAGCAGAAGCAAAAATATCTTCTACTGTAATATGGTTGGGCTGGAGCTCTGCAAGGTTTGCCTTGATAGCCTCGGAAATTTCCTCTTCGGTAGAGTTGTTTTCAAGAATATCCTTTAAAACCTTGAAGGAAACGTTTTCGTTTACACCAAGAGGCTTTGTATCGAAGGAAACAAAGTTATTGATGTCTACCATACCGTTTGTAAGGATTTTGAGTTCTCTTACAGTGCCGTTTACATCTTCAACCTTAACATAAGCTTCACTAACACCCTTAGCTTCGAGCTCTAAGGCGCGTTCCTTGGTGATAAGCTCTTCAGGCTCGGCAATAATTTCGCCTGTAAGGTCATCGATAATGGCGCGGGAAAGAACCTTTCCTGTTAGGCGGGGGGAAAGGCTGAGCTTCTTATTATATTTATAGCGTCCAACACGGGAGAGGTCGTATCTTCTGCTGTCGAAGAAAAGCTGTGCAATGTAGCTTTGTGCTCCATCTACTGTGGCAGGCTCGCCGGGACGAAGCTTCTTATATACTTCAATGAGTGCATCTTCTACATTTGTTGTGGCATCTTTATCGAGGGTTGCAGCGAGGCGTTCTTCATCGCCAATGAGCTGGCGAATCTGTTCGTTGGTTGCAACACCCAAAGCGCGGATAAAGGTTGTAAGGGGAAGTTTGCGGTTTTTATCGATGCGAACATATAGCACGTCGCTTAAATCGGTTTCATATTCGAGCCAAGCGCCGCGGTTAGGTATAATTGTAGAGTTGAATAATTTTTTACCGGTTTTTTCTTCAATCTTAAGACCGTAGTATGCACCGGGAGAACGAACAAGCTGAGAAACGATTGCGCGCTCTGCTCCGTTGATGACAAAGGTACCCGATTCTGTCATTATGGGGAAATCGCCAAGGAAAACTTCGCTTTCTTTGATTTCGCCTGTTTCGTTATTTAAGAGGCGGGCCTTAACACGAAGGGGGGCAGCGTATGTTGTATCTCTTGCCTTACATTCGGTTACATCATACTTCGGCTTCTCATCAAGACGGTAGTCAATGAAATCAAGCACAAGATTACCGGTGTAGTCGGTTATGGAAGACATATCCTCCAAAGCCTCTCTGAGTCCTTCTTCCACGAACCACTTATAAGAGTCCTTTTGAACTTCAATGAGGTTAGGCATATCGATAACTTCATTGATTTTGGAGAAACTCATACGAGTGCTCTTGCCGAACTGGACCGGCTTTACCATTGCTTTAGATGCCATAAGCTTTAATCACTCCTTATTAATTATGCACGAAAAGCGTGCGGAAAACTGACGGAAAATATCGCTTTTTTACACTCTTTGACAGTGTCAAAAGGGCATAATAAGCCATATTGACCCAGTATCAGTAATTACATATTATACAAGAAGTCTTTTGGCTTGTCAACCCCTTTTGAGAAAAAATTTTCCAATTATTTTAAATAAAAAAAATCAGTCCCGAAGGGACACACTCCATAGAGCAGTATCGGTTTTGGAAAATAAATTTAATCCGAAGGCTTGCCGAAAAGCCTTGAAATACGGCAGTATTCCTGCATTTTTCGGCTTCGCCTCGAATATAAATTTGAAATTACAAAACTGCGAAGCACTTAAAAATGAAAATTTTTAGTGGCAGTAAAGGCGAAAAGCCGCGGTAACGCTGACGCGTACCGCGGCTTTTTAACACATAATACCGCACAAATTGCACATTTTTAAGCGATACTGCCCTATGGAGTGTGTCCCAAAGACTGATTTTTATTCTTCAATTTGCTTTGATTCTTCCATAATCTTACGGAAGTCATCGCCCGAAATCTTTTCTTCGTGGAAGAGAACTCTGGCAACCTCGTTTAGCTTATCCATATTGTTTCTTAATATGTCAAGCGCCTTATCGTACTGTGCCATTACGATAGATTCAATTTCTTCATCTATCATAGCGGCAATCTTATCGGAGTAGTTGGGGGTTGAAGAGAAATCTCTGCCAAGGAAGACTTCGTTATTATCGTTACCGTATACAACTAAGCCGAGCTTTTCGCTCATACCGTATTTGGTAATCATCTTCCTTGCTATATCGGTTGCGCGCTGCATATCGTTGGAAGCGCCTGTGCAGATATCATCTTGTGTAAGCTGTTCTGCCGCACGACCGCCAAGGAGCGAGCAAATTTGTTCGATAAGCTGATTTCTGGAAACATGACCCTTTTCTTCGGTGGGAAGATACATTGTATATCCTGCCGCCATACCGCGGGGTATGATAGAAATTTGATGAACAGGGTCCTGAGTGGGTAAGAAATAGGAAACTATTGCATGGCCTGCCTCGTGGTATGAGGTAATCATTTTATCCTTATCCTTAACCACGTGGGATTTCTTTTCGGTTCCCATTACAACCTTAATAGTGGCTTCCTCAATTTGGGTTTGAGTTATAGCCTTAAGCCCAACGCGGGCGGCAAGGAGAGCCGCTTCGTTAAGAAGGTTTGCAAGGTCGGCTCCTGTAAAGCCTGAGGTTGAATGAGCAATATCCTTAAGGTTAACATCGGGGCCAAGCGGCTTTCCGCGGGAGTGAACCTTTAAGATTTCTTCCCTTCCCTTTGCATCGGGATAATTAACTGTTATTTGTCTATCGAAACGGCCGGGGCGAAGAAGTGCACGGTCGAGTATATCGGGGCGGTTGGTTGCCGCCATAACGATAACACCTGAGTTTTCACCGAAGCCATCCATTTCAACAAGTAGCTGGTTAAGGGTTTGTTCCCTTTCATCGTGTCCGCCGCCAAGACCTGCTCCGCGCTGGCGACCAACGGCATCGATTTCATCGATAAACACAATAGATGGAGCATTTTTCTTTGCTTCATCGAAAAGGTCGCGCACACGGGATGCGCCGACACCTACGAACATTTCAACAAAGTCGGAACCCGAAATAGAGAAGAAGGGCACTCCAGCCTCCCCTGCTACTGCCTTGGCAAGAAGGGTTTTACCTGTGCCGGGAGGGCCAACTAAAAGCACACCCTTGGGGATTTTGGCGCCAAGCTCGTTAAAGCGCTTGGGGTTTTTAAGGAAGTCTACAATTTCTTCGAGCTCCTGCTTTTCTTCATCGGCACCTGCAACATCAATGAAGGTGGTCTTCTTATTCGGGTCGGCCTTTTTGATTTTAGCCTTGCCGAAGTTCATGGTTTTATCCATACCCATGCCACCATTCATCTTCTTCATCATAAATATCCAGAAGAAGGCAAGCACACCTATTAATAATACTGTGGGTAAGAGGCTTAGAATCCAAGAGGTTTCTCCGCCGCTTTTGTAGTCCATTTTAATAAGGGCCGAGGTGTTTTTGGGGTCTTCTTCCCTAACCTTATCGTTATGGGCAAGAACAAAATCGTTAACATCATTATAAAAGATGTTAGGGTCGGCAATGGTGTAACGGTATTCCTTACCATCGGCTCTTTTAACATACACAAGCTCGCCGCTGTAGAGGTTGAGCTGGTAGGCCGAAATTTGATTGGTTTTTACCATTTCCACAATTTCATAATATTTAACCTTATCTACATTCTTGGTGCTGAGAGAAACAGCAACAATGGTTACTATGAAAATTATGGGCACTACTATATAAAGCAGTATGTTACGCAAATTTTTCTTCAAGGTTTAGTTCGTCCTTTCTGTATTTGAACCGCTATGCTTATTCGGCATAAACCGAAGGGGAAAGTATACCTACATAAGGTAGGTTGCGGTATTTCTCATCGTAGTCGAGGCCGTAGCCAACAACAAAGGCATCGGGGATTTGGGCGCCAACATAGTCGGCCTTTATATCGGCCTTGCGGCGCTCGGGCTTATCGAGCAGTGTGCATATTTTAACACTGGCAGGTCCACGGGTCAAGAGTATTTGTTTTAGGTTGGAAAGGGTTACGCCTGAATCGAGAATATCCTCTACAATAAGAAGGTCGTAGCCTGCAAGGTTTATGTCAAGGTCTTTAATAATTTTTACAGTGCCTGAGCTGGTTGTACCGGAGACGTAGGAAGAAACCGACATAAAGTCAATTCTGAGAGGCAGCTTTATTTCACGCAGCAAATCTGCCATAACCATTACCGAGCCTTTAAGCACACTTACAACTAAAAGATTTTTATCCTTATAATCTTCGGTTATTTGTTTGCCCAAGCGTGCAATGATTTCCTTAAGTTCTTCCTCTGAAATGAGCACCTTTTCGATATCATTAATCATATTTAACTTCCCCCGATTTTTATTATTTATTATTTGTTATAAATTCTATTGCTTTTTTTGTGTTTTTATTAATCATTGCCCTTTCGGCAACACCCACACCGTAAATCCATAAAACTCCGTTATCATCTGCCGCAACAGGAATAACATCGCGAAGCTCCTGTGGAATTTTAAGCTCGTTCATAAGTTTTTTTAGACTTTTGGTGCATCTTCGCCCCGCAAGGCGTATTTCATCGGATGCGGCTCTTGTTCGAACCACCAGACCACCGACTATTTTATCACAGTCTATGGCATTTTTTAAAAACAATTTGTTAACATTAGAAAAATTTTCTAATAATATTTCTTTTTGTTCCACCAAAAAAGTGGGCTGTTCGGCTTTACGGTCGTTTTTCGCAAAATAAAACCTTTCACCGCTGCAAAGGGCCGTTATATTGCCGTTCATACTTGTTTTGCCGCCGCAAAGCAGGATATCTTTGCAGTTTTCAAGGTGGAGCGCATCGGTTTTAAGGGAAAAGCATTCCTCAAAGAACAGCGCTATTACCCTTTTGATTATTGATGGTGGTTGAATTCTTAAAATTTGGGCATCTAAAAAATCTTCCCTGTTTGCTAAAAGGTAAATTCTTTTGGCCGAAGCGGTTAAAAATTCTTCATCCTCCCGAAGGCTGGAAGACATTGCGGCCACGGTATCGGCAACCGATGGATTAATACTTTTAAGGTTAGGCACAACATTGTGGCGCAAAAAATTTCTTGTGTAATCATCGGTAAGGTTAGAGCTATCAGTTACATAGGAAATGCCCCTTGCACTGAGGTAGGCCTCCACCTCTTGCCTTGTGCAAAAGATTAAAGGCCTTATAAGGTTATCCCTTTTAGGTGGAATTCCCGAAACGCCTTTAAGCCCCGAGCCCCTTACCATATTATATATTACTGTTTCAAGATTATCATCTGCGGTGTGGGCGGTTGCAATCAGGCTGCCGTCAATATCATTAAAAGCCTTGTAGCGCGCCTGCCTTGCGGCAAGCTCAATGCTTTGACCCGTTTGCTTTGCCAAAGCGTTAACATCAACCCTTTTAACGGTGAGCGGTATTTCTTCCCTTTTGCAAAGCTCTACGGTAAAGGCTTCATCGCGATAGGACTCTTCTCCTCTTAGCTGATGATTAATATGTATTGCCGAAATAGTTAGGTTGTATTTTGCTTTAAGCTCTTTTAAAGCGTAAAGCAAGCAAACCGAATCGGCCCCGCCCGAAAGCGCAACTGTTACGCTGCTTTGATACTTGAACAGTTCATACCTTTCAATCGCTTTTATTACTTTATTTAACATTATCTGAATACATCCTGAGAAGCAAATCTTGTAAACTTACCATCCCAATACAGCTCTACCGTATCAACACTACCGTGGCGGTTTTTAGCTACAATAATTTCGGCCTTGTTTGGGTCGGGCATATTTTCGGGATTTGCATTATCTTCGGTTTCGCTGCGATAATAGTTTTCGCGGTAGATGAACATTACTATATCGGCATCCTGCTCGATAGAGCCCGATTCACGAAGGTCGGCCAGTGCAGGTTTGTGCGATTTTCCCTTAGTTTCGGTTCCACGGGAAAGCTGTGCGCAGGCAATAACGGGAACATTAAGCTCTTTTGCCATTGCCTTTAGGTTACGCGTGATATCGGAAACCTCTTGAACACGGTTTTCGGTCTTCTTGGCCGACTGCATAAGTCCAAGATAGTCGATAACAACGAGGTCTACCTTGCCATTATTAATACGGCGAAGCTTGGCCTTCATTTCGGGTACGGTAATACCCGGTGTTTCATCGAAGTAGATATCGGCCTTAGAGAGGTTTGTTCCTGCTTGAGCCAAGCGTGTCCATTCATCGGTTGTAAGGTCGCCCGTTCTTAGCTTTTCACTTTCAATGGAGACTTCGTTGGAGAGCATACGCTGAGCCAACTGGTCCCTTGTCATTTCAAGTGAGAAGAAGCAAACCGTTTTTTTAGAGTTAACTGCGGCGTTGCGCGCAATATTTAAGGCAAAAGAGGTTTTACCCATACCGGGGCGAGCACCAAGAATAATAAGGTCGGTTTTGTTAAGACCAGTTATAACCTTATCGAGTGCCGAAATGCCTGTGGGAATACCCTTTAGCTCCTCGGCCTTTTCGGGGTCGGTAAGCTGGGTTAAGCGGTCGTAGGTTTCATCTTTAATAACCTTAGCGATGTGAACAAGTCCCGAAATATCCTTGCCTTGCCTTATATCGTATATTGTTTGCTCGGCATGGTCTAAAAGCAAATCGGGGTCTAAAAGATTTTCGTTTACATCTTTAATAATGGTTTCGGCCGCAAGAAGCAGTGAACGCGCATAGTAGCGGTCCTTAACCAGTTCTATATATGTAGAGATGTTCTTAGAGGTGGGAACGGCCTTTGCAAGCTGGGTAAGATAGGCCTTTCCGCCCGCATCATCATAAACGCCGTTTCGCTTTAGCTGTTCAAGCAGGGTTATAAAGTCGATTGCTCTACCACCAAGCTCCAGCATATCGCGAAGGGTTTTATATATTTCGCGGTGCTCTCTAAGATAAAAATATTCTTCCTTAAGCTGGGTAGCAACAAGGTTAAGACACTCGGGGTCGATAATAATTGCGCCAAGCACTGCCTGTTCTGCCTCAATAGAATAAGGAACATTCATACCCGTAACGCTGGGGATATAATCTATTTTTTCAGCCATTATATCTTCTTCCTTTATGCGGTAACTACTACCGTAAATGTTGCCGAAATATCGGTAAAGAGTTTAACCGTTGCAGTATATTCACCGTAGTTCTTAATATCGGCAACTGTAAGCTTCTTTTTATCTATTGAGGTGCCAAGCAGTTTGTTAAGCTCGGTTGCAATTTCCTTAGAGGTAATAGAGCCGAACAGCTTGCCGTTAGCGCCTGCCTTAGCCTTAATTTCTACCTTTGTGCCATCTATCTTTTGGGCAAGTGCTTTTGCAGCGGCCTTATCCTGCTCGTAGTGATATGTAGCTGCGGCAGCCTTGCTGTTAAACTCGGCCATTGCGGCTTCGTTTGCTTCCTTTGCTAAGTTCTTGGGGAAAAGGAAGTTTCTTGCATAACCATCGGAAACATTTACAAGCTGGCCCTTTTTACCCTGTCCTTTTACATCTTGCAGTAAAATTACCTTCATATTTAATCACCTTTCTGTTTGTGGAATTATCTGTTTAAGTATTCGCTTATTGCGGCACGCAGCCTTTTTTCAACGAGCTGAAAATCGTTTGATGTGATTTGGCAGGCCGAAGCGGTTTTATGTCCTCCGCCACCGAGGCGCGCCATTATTTTTTGTACATCGACATCGCCAAAGGAACGGGCCGAAATATTAATATCCTCACCCGATGGACACATTACAAAGGATGCCACCACTCCGTTAATTGCAAGCAGCTCATCTGCCGCCTGGGCTGTGGCAATTCTTGTAAATTGGTCTTCGATGCTTGTTTTTGCAATTGCAAAATTTTCGAAAAGCTCAACCTGAGATACAATATCGTACTTTCTTTTACAAACCTCAACCGATTCGGAAAACATTTTTTTAATAAGTACGGGGTCGGCCCTATTTTGCCTTAAGAATGCGGCACACCTGAAGGTGTTGGGACCCGTATTCATTACAAAATTCTTTGTATCGAGCATTATACCCGAAAGCAGGGCTGTTGCCGCAACGGTTGTTGGCTTATCTATTCCGAGAAGTCTTATTATAAGTGTTATAATTTCGCAGGCGGAGGATGCAGAGCTTTTCATATAGCGGGCAACCGTTTGGTCTACAAAATCCTGTGACTGGCGGTGGTGGTCGATTATGATTACCCTGTCTATCCTATCGTACAGCTCCCTATAATCCATAATTACGGGGCGGTGGGTATCAACAACAATAAGCAGGGAGTTTTTATCAACCGTATCTTTAATTTCGCTGTAGTCGTAAATTTTTAAATCCTGGTCGCTGAAACGCAAAAAATCTATAAGTGTTCTTGCCAATGTATTTTGCTTGTTGGCAACCATTTTAACATTATACTTTTGCCTTAGCGCATAGTAAAGGCCGTAGGAAGCACCTATAGAATCAAGATCGGAAAAAACGTGGCCCATTATATAAACGGTTGAAGCCTCTTTAAGCTGTTTTTTTAGCTTTTTGGTAAAGCGGCGCAGCTTATAATCGGCAAAGGAAAAGCCCGAAAATACCTTGAATGAAAAATACGAATAGGCCGTAAGGCACACACCTGCAATAGCGCAAATAAGCACGGCTTTAGTGCCAAACTGCCACATACACGCGCATAAAAGCAGGCAGATAACAGCCACTATAAAGGTTAGGGCATATTTACCCGTTAGTCTTTTCACAAAGCCGCACTCCTTTCTTTTTTAGATTTCCATAATTATGGGCATAACCATGGGGCTTCTGTGGGTTTGGGTATAAAGGTACTTTGAAACACCATCGCGAAGCTTTAATTTAATTGAGTTTATATCGTAAATTCTGTGAACATAGCAGTATTCCAAAATATCTTCGGCTACCGTTTTAACATCCCTTATAAGCTGTTCAGATTCCTTGACATAAACAAAGCCGCGGGAAACTATTTCGGGGCCCGATACAACCTCGCCCGTTACCTCATCTATTGTTACGGTTACGATTATAATACCATCATCGGACAAGAGTTTACGGTCGCGGAGGACTACTCCCCCGACATCGCCTATACCAAGACCATCTACCAGCACCCTGCCCGAAGGCACGGTATCGGTAACCTTGATAGTTTTTGAGGTTAGCTCTATAACATCGCCTATATTGGCAATAACTGTATTTTCACTTGGCACTCCCATTGTTTGAGCAAGCATAGCGTGCTTATAAAGATGCTTTTGCTCGCCGTGAACGGGAATATAAAACTTGGGCTTAACAAGGGAAAGAAGCAACTTTATTTCCTCTTGACAAGCGTGGCCCGAAACGTGAACATCGTACATTTTTTCGTAAACAACGTTGGCGCCGCGCTTCATAAGCTCGTTTACAACCTTGCTGACAAGCTTTTCGTTGCCTGGGATGGGGGTTGCCGAAATAATTATCATATCATTAGGCACTATTTCAACATTTCTGTGGTCGCTATAGGCCATTCTATGAAGTGCCGAAAGGGGTTCGCCCTGACTGCCGGTTGTGATTATTACAAGCTGTTCGGAAGCATAGTTCTTTATTGCTTCTATATCAATTAAAACATTGTCGGGGACCTTTAAGTAACCAAGCTTTGCAGCAACGCTTACAACGTTTAGCATACTTCTTCCCGAAACGGCCACCTTTCTGCCACAGTTAACCGCTTCATCAATTATTTGCTGAATACGGTGGATATTGGAAGAGAAGGTTGCAATGATTATGCGATTTTTACCTGCCTTTTTGAACAGGTTTTGGAAGGACTCCCCTACCACCTTTTCAGACATAGTGTAGCCGGGGCGTTCGGCGTTGGTAGAATCGGCCAGCATTGCGAGAACGCCTTTTTTACCAAGCTCGCCAAAACGTGCAAGGTCAATAACCTGACCATCAATGGGTGTGGTATCTATCTTAAAGTCGCCGGTGTGAACCACCACACCCACCGGTGTTTTAATTGCAAATGCAACTGCATCGGGTATGGAGTGGTTAACATGAATAAACTCTACGCTAAGCGCACCGAACTGAAGCGTTTGGCCGGGGTTTACAACATTTAGCTTGGTATTTGCAAGGCCCTTATGTTCCTTAAGCTTACCTTCAATAAGACCGATGGTAAGCTGAGTAGCATAAATGGGAACGCTTATATTCTTAAGTAGATAAGGAATTGCACCGATATGGTCCTCGTGGCCGTGGGTTACAACAAGACCACGAATTTTGTCCTGATTCTGGATTAGGTATGTGAAATCGGGAATGACAATATCAACACCGGGAGTTTCCTCATCGGGGAAGGCCATTCCGCAATCTACAAGCAGTATATCTTCCTTGTACTCGTAAACTGTAATATTCTTGCCGATTTCGCCGAGTCCGCCGAGTGAAATTATTTTAAGCGGTATTTTAGGCGCTTTGGGAGCGCTTTTCTTTTTTTGAGTTTGAGGCTTGGCTGTGGTTTTAGCTTTAGCCTTTGAAGAATACTTTTTGGGTTTTGTTTGTTTGGCTTTATTGTTTTGAGTCTTTTCTTTAACCACTTAACTTGTTCCTCCTTGAATTGAGTTTATGTAGTTGCTTATATTATACAACCTACTGTTATCATAATATAAGCATATATAGTCACACTAATTTTACTTTTTTTACATCAAAAAGTCAAGAATAAAGATAACGCGACTATACAATTATATTATAGATGTTTTTTTCGCTTGTTAATCATAAAATTTTTATTGTTGAAAAAGGTCGCGTTTTATGTTATAATTATCCCACTGATGCAAAAATACTGGAGGTATTATTTTGAGTAAAAAAGTTCTTATTTCCCGCGACAGCACCAGCGACCTTCCACTTGATATTCTTGAAAAATACGATATTAAGACTATTCCGCTTGGAATTACACTTGGCGATAAAAATTATCGCGATGGTGTTGATATTGACCCCGATTTTATTTACAATTACCATAAAGAAAACGGCGTTCTTCCTAAAACAAGCGCTGCAAATATTTCCGAAATGGTTGATTTCTTTGCCCCCTTTGTTGAGGAAGGCTATGCTATCGTTCATTTTACTTTAAGTTCTGATATGTCTTCCACATTCCAAAACTCCCTGCTTGCCGCTGAGGAATTCGAAGATGTTTATGTTGTAGACACCAAAAACCTTTCTACCGGCGAAGCCCTTCTTATTATGAAAGCGGCTGAGCTTAGAGAGGAAGGCAAATCGGCTAAGGAGATTTACGACACTGTATCGGCACTTATCCCCTATGTTGATGCTTCGTTTGTTATTGATAACCTTGAGTATCTTCACAAGGGTGGCCGTTGCTCGGCACTTGCCGCACTTGGCGCAAACCTTTTAAAGCTTAAGCCTTGTATTCAGGTTAAAAACGGCAGCATGGGTGTTTGCAAAAAATACCGCGGTCGCTATATGCAAACCCTTGAGGAATATGCTGCAGACCGTTTTGCAGATTTATCGGATATCGACCCTGACCGCGTATTTATAACCCACGCAGGCTGCGATGATGAAATTGTAAACGGTGTGTATAAGCTGGTTGAAAAAACCGACCACTTTAAGGAAATTATTGTTTCCAGAGCAGGCTGTACAATTTCTTCCCACTGCGGAAAAGACACACTGGGAATTCTTTATTTTAGAAAAACTCCCCTTGAATAACTGTCAATTCGGGCACAGTCGGCATAGTATGAGTCAGGGAGTATTTGACCGTTTCGGCGGTGAGCCATGGCTTATCTTTAAATAACCGACACAAACCCTCCCTTTGATATAAAAAGGCATCCGTTAACCACGGATGCCTTTTGTTTATTTGTTTTCATTTTCGATATGCTTATCTTCAAATACCGAATCTTCTTCTATTTCAACATCTAAACCAAGGTTTACTCTGAGCTGAACATCTTCATCGGGGTGTTCGGCATAGTATGGGTCGATTACAAGCTCCTTAACCTTGGGAAAAATGAGAAGCTGGGTTAAGAGATTTATAAAGCCGGGGAAAACCATTGTTGCAAGCAGTATGGAAACTACCCAAGCAATATAGTAAGGAACGAAGAAAAGCGCTACGCAAATAGCTAAAAGGAGTATTTCGGTAAGACCGATAATAATATTTGCTTTCCAGTTAACAAATGCAAAGAGAAAGCAGTTTTTATAAATCTTTTTAAGCGGGAGCTTAAAGGTTATAATCATAAGCCAAACATGGTATTTCATAAACCTGAACAGTATGAAAAGCGCTACCGAAAATCCAAAGCCTATGATTGACAGCACATCATCGCCAAACCAGTAAAAATATATTGCAAAGGCGTTTATAATGTCTACAACCAAATGAATAATACCCGCCGCCAAAGACTGTTTCCAGTTTTTCTTAACGGTTTCAAAAAAATCGGAAAGACCGAAGGAATGTTTATCTCTTGCAAGGTTTCTTGCAACATTGGTAATGCCTGCTGCACCAAGGCCGCCGGGTATAAGCAAAATTGTTAAAAGCGAATATACAAGGCTTGATACACAAAGTTTCCAAAGGTTGCGCCACCAAATTTCGAAAAGCACAAAGAAAGTCTTTTTCTTGGGGCCATCTTTTTTTATGCCCGGACCGGGCTTATCATAACTAAAAAATCCACCAAATCCCATTTATAACACCTCTTGATTATTTTTTGTATACTGCCTTTTCATAGAGGCTAATATCTTTGTAACCGAGGATATATGCCACTGTGCAAACTGCAAGTGTTATTACCACGGGAAGAAGTGCTAAGAAAAGGACACCTGTGCTTAAAGCTGTAGCCACCGTGTTGCTGCCGAAAATAAGCTTTTGATAGCCGAAGAATTGATAGTTTAAAAAGCTGTAAATAGGCAGTCCTGCCTTGAAGTAGCCAAATTTGGCAAGCACAAGACAAACCCAGGAAGCAAGGCTTACACCTGCGGGCAAAAGCCCAACCTTTAGGCCTTTTAGTATATCCTCTTTTGCCCTGCCGCAAGTAACTGCGTTATGGTCTGCACGACCTTGTTTGTTTAAGGAAGAAGACATTAACGCAACAAACAATATTAGCGATACTGTTTGGGAGATTATATGGCACGCGATATAAGGTGTGCCTTTGAATTCATCGGCAAATTCCCTTGTTACAACAATTTGTTTTTTAGCCTCGGCTTCGGCTTTTTTTGTGTCGTCGCCATCGGCATAGTAATGTATGTATTCTTCCAGCGGTTCGGTTGCTTCCTCGTTTTCGAAAATTGCAGCTTCGTAGCCTATCATTTCAAGCGAGAACATTGAAAATACTGCTATAAAAGAAAAGGTTACAAAGAAGCACATTAAAAGACAAATTATGTATTTACCTAAAACGGTTAAACTAAGTTTAAGAGTTTTCATTTTGTTCCACCTTTTGTTTAATCTTAAACAATTATATAATATTCTTAATAAAAATGCAAGCAGAGGTTAGTCTTTTAACCCCTGCTTTGAATAAATTTACAAAATGTTTATAATTACAGCCGCCGCAACTGATATAATTATGACTATACTTGAAATTACAATCAGCCTTCTTTTTGCTCTTTTTTTCATTACCTGCTCTCTTATGCTAAGTGCAGGAGTAATGTTTTTAGATAGCTCTACAACATACTCCTTAGCCCTTTTTTGAAGCAATTCGTTCGGCAAATCTTTTTTGCCCGGCACGACAAAAAGCAGCACTTTTTCAAAATATTTACTACCTGTATCGTTAATTTCTATTATTTGTTTATTTACTCCCTTTACCATTTTAGCCTCCCTGTGCTTATTCCTTTATATTTTTAACATTTTTTAGCAATTTTATTCCTTACATTTAGTTCAAAGTGTTTGCATTTTTAAATACAATATTGTATAATAATATCATTATATTGGGCCAGAAGGTGGATGTTTAAATGCAGGTTGATAAAACCGTTAAAAAAGAAACAATTTATATTGCTGTTTGGTGCGCCGTTTTAAGTGTGCTTATGCAGGCCGTATTTTTAGTTATTGGATATTGGCATTATTCGGTGCTGCTTGGTAACCTGTGGGGAGTTGTAGCCGCTGTTTCCAATTTCTTTCTTATGGGGCTTACCGTTCAAAAGGCGGTTACCAAAAATGAGGAAGATGCAAAAGCCCTTGTTAAAACATCCCAAACACTTCGCAATATGTTTATTGTGATTATGGCCGTAGTTGGAATTGCTGTCCACTTCTTTAACACCTGGGCAGTAATTATTCCGCTGTTTTTTCCCAGAATTTCTATTCTTATAAGAGGTTTTAAAAAGTAGCTTTTTTGAAAGGAGTTTAAGAAGGTGGTGCTTTTATGAAGCAAAAAAGCTTCCGCTTTATAGCGGCTGATATTCTTTATATTGCAATGATGGTTGTGCCCTTTGTTGCCGCAATAATCCTTAAGGTGCTGACAACACCGCCGAGTGATGGTGTATCTATTACGGGCGCCAGAATATTTTTCACTATTCCAATGCCCATTCAGGACCTTATTGTTACCGAAGCACAAATAAATTCACTTTGTGTAATGATAGCGCTATTTGGTCTTTGCCTTTTCTTAACGCATGGTCTTAGAACACGCGATATCAGTGTGCGCCAACACCTTGCCGAATGGATTGTTGAAAAGGTTGACAAGCTTGTTTCGGACAGTATGGGCAAATATTTTATGAGCTTTGCGCCCTTTATTATTGCAATACTGGCGCTTTCGGCTTTTTCAAGCTTTTCCTGCCTTTTGGGGCTCTTCCCGCCAACATCAGACATTAATATTGTTGCGGGCTGGGCAATTCTTGTTTTCATATTAATCACATATAATAAGTTAAAGTGCGGACCGCTTCACTACCTTAAAGGCTTTGCCGAACCGGTTGCCTTCCTGGCTCCCATAAACTTTATAAGTGAATTTGCAACACCTATTTCAATGGCCTTCCGACATTACGGAAACGTGCTTTCGGGTTCGGTAATTTCGGTGCTTATTGCAACAGCACTTCAGGGCCTTTCAAACCTACTGCTTGGTTGGCTTCCCGGATTTTTCGGTGAATTCCCCTTCCTGCAAATAGGTCTTCCCGCTGTTTTGTCAATTTACTTTGATGTGTTCAGCGGCGGTTTACAAGCATTTATTTTTGCCATGCTTACAATGATGTATGTTTCCGATGGCTTCCCAATGGAGGAATACTTCGCACGTAAGGCGGCAAAAGAAAATAAAAAATCAGCAAAACAAAAAACGGAGGTTATTTAATTATGTTAGAACTAGCTATTGGTATCATTCTTGGTGGTTGCGCTTTGGGCGCAGGTTGTGCAATGATTGCAGGTATAGGCCCCGGTATCGGTGAAGGTAATGCGGTTGCTTCGGCCTGTGAGGCTATTGCCCGCCAGCCAGAAAGCAAGGGCTCGGTTACCAGCACAATGCTTATGGGTTGCGCAGTTGCAGAAACAACAGGTCTTTACGCACTTGTTATTGCAATTCTTCTTATATTTGTTGCCCCCAATCTTTTAGTTAATATTCTGCTCAGAGCTATCGGAGCATAGCCAAAGCATTTAAACCCGAACCAGCCTAAAAGTGCGGTTTTAAGGCATCTTTTGGCTCTTTGTCGCTCATAAGCGACAGCTTTATGGGCTTCGCATCACCAAAATCCACTCATAAAACCGTGCCTTTTAGGTCGCAGAATTTTGTGATTTATGGATTTTGCGGTGTGCGAGGCAAAAACGCAGTGAATCCTAACGGATTCACGAGTATTTTAACAATGTCAGAGCGTGAAATCCATATCCCAAAATCTGATTCGGATTTGAACGCTTTGGCTAAAGGAAGGAATTCATAATGCAAACTTTAGATGTCATTTCTGTCAATATATGGCAGATTCTGATTTCTCTTGCCAATTTAACAATATTGTTCCTTTTGGTTAAAAAGTTTCTGTACAAGCCGGTTAAAAAGGTTTTAGAGCAGCGAAGAAATGAAATTGATTCTCACTACGATGCTGCAAAGCAGGCCGAAGATGAGGCTTTGAAAAATAAGCAACAATACGAAGAAGCTTTGCTTGGTGCTAAGGATGAGGCCGACAGCATTATTAAGGCTGCTGCCGAAAAGGCTATGCGCAGGAGTGAAACCCTTACTGCCGAGGCCGAGGAAAAGGCAAGCCGCATTTTAAGGCAGGCCGAGCAGGATGCAGCATTAGAAAGAGAAAAGGCTGCCGACAGTATAAAGAAGGAAATTGTTGAGGTTTCCAGTGCTTTATCCGAAAAGCTTATTGAACGAGAAATCAACACCGATGACCACAAGGCTTTAATAGATTCATTTATTGAAGAAATAGGTGAAGATAATGAATAATGTAGCGCAGGAATACGGCACTGCCCTTTTTATGCTTGCAAGCGAAGAGAATAAAATTGCCGAGTGTCGCGAAGGTCTGGCTGTTTTAAAGCGCGCCTTTTATGATGAGCCTGAATATATGGAATTCATATCTTCCCCCAGCATACCGCTTACAGCAAGGCTTCAGTCTATAACCGAGGTCTTTGGCGACAAGATTTACGAAAAGGTATTAAGCTTTATTTTGCTGCTTTGCGAAAAAGGCAGGCTTCACTGTTTTGAGGAGGCTGAAAAAACCTTTGAGGCTTTGTACGATGAATCTAAACGCATTTTAAATGTTACGGTTAAAAGCGCAGTGGCTTTAAGTGATGAGCAAAAGGCCCGTTTAGAGGAAAAATTAGCGCAAAAGCACAAATGCAAGGTAGATGCAAAATATATTGTTGATACCTCTTTACTTGGCGGCATTATTATTGAGGCTGATGACACGGTTATAGATGGCTCTTTACGCCGCCGTATGCAGCAACTTAAGGAAGTGATTGGCAAATGAACATTAGACCCGAAGAAATAAGCAATGTTATTAAAGAACAAATTAAGAATTATAAATCCAAGCTTGAAATGAACGAAACCGGTACCGTTATCCTTGTTGGCGATGGTATTGCTCGTGTTTACGGGCTTCGCGCTTGTATGGCTAACGAGCTTTTGGAGTTTGAGGATGGCAGTTTCGGTATGGCACAAAACCTTGAAACCGAATCGGTTTCGGTTGCGCTATTATCTGATAACAACAATATCCGCGAAGGCTCTACCGTGCGCCGCACAAACAAAGTATTATCGGTTCCCGTTGGCGAAAAGCTTCTTGGTCGCGTTGTTAATGCGCTTGGCGAACCGATTGATGGAAAAGGCCCTATTGACACAGCTCTCTCCCGCCCTATTGAATCGGAAGCACCGGGAATTATTGAAAGAAAAAGCGTTTCGGTTCCGCTTCAAACCGGTATTAAGGCTATTGACAGTATGATTCCTATTGGCCGCGGTCAGCGTGAGCTTATTATAGGCGACCGCCAAACCGGTAAAACCGAAATTGTTGTTGATACCATTATTAACCAAAAAAATTCTAACGTTATTTGTATATATGTAGCCATAGGCCAAAAGAACAGCTCGGTTGTTCAGCTTGCTAATAATCTTGCAAATGCAGGCGCAATGGAATACACCATTATTGTTTCGGCCTCGGCTTCGGAATCGGCTCCGCTTCAGTATATTGCCCCCTATTCGGGCTGTGCTATGGCGGAATACTTCAGAGAACAAGGTAAAGACGTTCTTATTGTTTACGATGACCTATCAAAGCACGCCGTAGCATACAGAGCACTTTCCCTGCTTATTCGCCGCCCACCCGGCCGTGAAGCATATCCCGGAGATGTATTCTATCTGCACTCCCGTTTGCTTGAGCGTGCTGCTTGTGTTGCCCCTGAATACGGTGGAGGCTCTATTACAGCTCTTCCCCTTATAGAGACCCAGGCAGGAGATGTTTCGGCATATATTCCCACAAATGTAATTTCTATTACCGATGGACAGATATTCCTTGAAACCGAGCTTTTCCATTCGGGCGTAATGCCGGCTATTAACCCCGGTATTTCGGTAAGCCGTGTTGGCGGTTCGGCACAGCTTAAGGGTATGAAGAAGGTTTCGGGCGAGCTTAAGCTTTTATACTCGCAGTACCGCGAGCTTCAGTCCTTTGCTCAGTTCGGAAGCGACCTTGATGCCGATACAAAAGCACGACTTGCCCTTGGTGAGCGTATTGTTGAGGTGTTAAAGCAAAACCGTAACTCCCCTGTTAGAGTTGGTTGCCAGGTTGCAATTATCTATGCGGTTGTTAACGGATACCTTAACGATACACCTGTTAATAAGGTTAAGGAATATGAATTCTCTCTTTATGAGCTTTTAGAAAACAAGTACCCCGAATTCTTAAAGCGTGTTGAAGAAGGCTTTTGGGATGATGAGGATGTTCTAACCCTTAAGAACGCACTAGCCGAGATGCAGAGGTGAGTTTATGGGTGCTGATATAAAAAAGCTTAGGGTTAGAATTAAGAGTGTCAGTTCCACCCAACATCTAACCCGTGCTATGGGGCTTGTTGCCTCATCTAAAATCAGAAAAGCAAATCTTGCAATGCAAAAGAGCTTGGAATACTCGAACACTGTGCTTGAAACAGTAAACGAGCTGGCCTCCTGCAGGGAATGCCAAAAAAGCCCGTATATGCGACAGGGCGAAGGCAAGCTTAAGCTGGTTGTTATTGCAGGTGACCGCGGACTTGCAGGCGGCTATAACGCCAACATTTTCAGGCTTATGAAGGGATTTCAAAATGCCGAGGTTGTGGCTATTGGTAAGCGTGCCTGCGAAAAATACGGTCAGCAGATTATTATTGCCGAGGATTTTTCGTACAGAGATGCTGCCCTGCTTTCAAAACAGCTTTGCGAAGAGTTTGTAAACGGCGAGTTCGACCGACTTGGAATTGTTTATACAAAATACATTTCCATGATGTCGCAGGAGGCAACCGTAAAGTATGTGTTGCCGCTTGAAAAGACCGAAAGCCAAAAGGCCGCCAGCGCTATTTTCGAACCCGATGAGCTTACCGTTTTAAATGCGGCTGTTCCCGAATATGTTACGGGTGTGCTTACAGCTGCAGTTAAGGAAAGTGTAGCAAGTGAGGTTTCAGCCCGAAGGGTTGCAATGGATGCGGCCGACAAGAATGCACAAGAAATGCTTTCACAGCTCAGTCTTGAATACAACCGCGCAAGACAAAGCTCGATTACACAAGAGATTACCGAGATTGTTGCAGGCAGCGGCTTGTAATTTGATGATATTTCAAAAAGGAGATTGACACTATGTCTCAAAAAGCAAACGGAAGCGTATCACAGGTTATGGGACCTGTTGTTGACGTAACCTTTGAAGAGGGCACTCTCCCCTCTATATACAATGCTCTTACAATGAAAAACGGCGACAAAACCTTGACCGTTGAGGTTGCACAGCACATTGGCGACAATGTTGTACGCTGTATTGCAATGTCCTCTACCGATGGACTCCGCCGCGGAACCCCTGTTTTTGATACGGGTAACCCCATAAGCGTTCCCGTTGGTCGCGGAACACTGGGCCGTATTTTTAACGTGCTTGGCGATACCGTTGACAACAAGCCCTATGAAGAAGATGGCGAGCGTTGGAATATCCACCGCCCTGCCCCCAGTTACAGCGAGCTTGCCACCTCTACCGAAATTCTTGAAACAGGTATTAAGGTTATCGACCTTATCTGTCCCTATTCAAAGGGTGGTAAAATCGGTCTTTTCGGCAGTGCAGGTG
>JAGBGJ010000083.1 GCA_017936045.1 Clostridia bacterium | reverse complement strand
GCTATGGCTCAGGTGGTAGAGCACATCCTTGGTAAGGATGAGGTCACCAGTTCGAATCTGGTTAGCAGCTCCAAAAAAGAACGAAGCGATTGCTTCGTTCTTTTTTTATCCATTGCGAAAGCAATGGCATATCATCAACACGGCATTGCCGTGTTGTATCTCATCAGTCCGTTAGGACTGTATATCATCACGCTTTAGCGTGTATCAAAACCTTTCGCAATGATGATATACAACTTCTTACGAAGTTGATGATATGCAATTCCTTGCGGAATTGATTATATACAATGCTTCGCATTGATTTATTTTCGCTTTTATGCTATAAAAATAAGCCGTGAAATTCACGGCTTTTACTTTTTTAATAATTCTTCCAAACATACATTAAACACTTTTGCAAATGCAACAATCTTAATGTCAGTTACAAATCTTTTTCCACATTCAATTCGTTGAATAGCGTTTTTATCTATGTCTATCCCAACTAACTGCATTTTATCCGCAAGCTCTCTTTGAGAAATTTTTAGTGCTATGCGAAATTTAGCTATATTTTTGCCACAAATATTATTTAATCCGTCATTTGTTTTGTTTATAAACATAAATTTCCTCATTTCTGACATTTAGTGCTTGTCAATATAGAGATTATATGTTATAATCTATTGCAATATGACATTTAGTGAATGTCAAAAATAGGAGGAATATATAATGTTAAAAAAATCAATTTCATTACTGTTTGCTATTTGTATGCTTTTCTCTTTGTCTGCGTGTGGGGCAACAGAAACCAGTAGCAATACAACTAGCACACCATCTGAAGTTCAAACAGACAACGTGAAAGATAATTCTAGTATCACTTCTTCTACAACGGTTAGTAGCTCATCAAGTTCGTCTCAAGGTTTGGAAACTTATAAATTACCTACACCTGATGAACTTATTGAATCATTTGAAACACTTTTCACCATTTCAGATATACGTCGAGAAGATGATTCGGTAGGATTTAAGACATCGAAAGGTGAACATATAATTGGAAATGTCAATGGTTCGGGTGAAATCAGTAAGTTTTGGGTTTCGGCATCGGGAAATGATGCTAATACCTTGTTAACAACCCCGCATCACTATTATCCGGTTTGTCATTATTTATCTATTATAACGGGAGAAAATGTTAAGGATGGAGATTTACTTGACATCATTCTTTCGGTGGAGCCGGAAAGGAAATCGACAGATTATTCTGTCACCACCATATGGAGTGTTAAGAAAAATGGGATAGAGTATCAACTCTCGGTTAGCGAATTTTCATCGAATTATATACAGACTTGTAGTATTGATATTACAGTGGAAATATATTGAAAATTTAATGCTATTTGAGATGCATTACCAAAATCAGTTTTCAAAGTTTTTCATTTGTGCCATTAAGTTCAAAACACCCAAAACACAAAGGACTACTTCGGTAGTCCTTTATTTTTTGTGTTTGTGTCCGCAGGACACAAAACAGTTTCCATTTATATAAAAACCCGTGAGTGTGGGAACGCACTCACGGGTTTTCTTCTTTATTCTTCCTATACTCACTAGGTGAGCAGCCAAAATGTTTTGAAAAGGCTTTTGAAAAATAGTTTTGTTCCGAAAAACCGCACTCGGCGGCTATTTCCTTAACGGATAGTCTTCCGTTTTTAAGGTGCTCGGCCGCTTTTTTAAGGCGAACATCCATAAGCGCATTCATAATTGTTGTGCCAAATTCTCTTTTGAAGCACTTAACCAGCATAGATTGGCTGCAGGAAAATTTTTCGGCCAAAATATCAAGCGTAATTTTAGAAGCGTAGTTTTGCTTTATGTATTTCATAACCAGCCCCGCCTGGCTTTCGTTGGCATCGAAAGAACGGTTGGTTTGGGTAACATATTCGGCAATAACCCGCATTATAAGAATGTAAGAATCAAAGAGCTCTTGCGGCACCTCGCCAATGCTGTTAAAAATCTCCCAAACACGGCTTTCATCATTTACCACTCGCACCAGCGATTGGGTTAATCTTTTGGAGTATTTTTGCTTGTCATCGCACACCTGACCCATCATTAAATAACCCGAAAGAATGCCATAGTGGTAAATGGGGGCAACAGCCTCAAAAAGTCCGTGAACACAGCGGTAAACGGCCAGCTCGCCCGTTTCCTTAACCTTTTTAAAAGCCATTCTGTCGTTTCTTATGCACTCCCTTTTGTTGTTAATATCACTTTGTATTAAAGCGCAGTAGGGAGAGAGGCTTTCGGGGTATGCGTATATCTCGTTAAATTCGGTATCGTGTATAGAAATACGAAAGCCTGAAATTTTATAAAATTGTCGCAAAATATTATTAATTTCTAGTTGATTTGTCATAGATTTTGCCCCTAAGTTCTATAATTTATGATAATTATATCATATATTACTAAAAAATACAGTATTTTTTATAGAAAAATTTTCTCTATATTAATAAAATTAATATAGAACTAAAAAACTGGGGGAAATATAAATGCGAATTATTGAAATTAATAAAACCATAAACGCCTTTTCCAAGTTCGATACAAATGTAACTGTTGTGGGCTGTGCACCCTACGGAAACGGCCATATTAACGATACATTTCTTGTGAACGCTAAAAATCCCGATGGCAGCGATAAGCGTTTTATTCTTCAAAACATCAACTCAAATGTTTTCAAGAAGCCCGAACAGGTAATGCACAACATATCACTCGTTACCTCATTCTTAAAAACCCAAACCGATGATGCAAGAAGGGTACTAACCCTTGTTAAAACCAAAGATGGCGCCGCATTCTATAACGATGAAGATGGCAGATATTGGAGACTTTACGATTTCGTAGAAAGCTCTTTAAGCTTAGACCTTCCCGAAACCACCGAAGACTTCTATCAGTCGGCAATCGCATTCGGCGAATTCCAAAAGCTTCTTAACGATTTCCCCGTAGAAGAGCTTTATGAGACAATTCCCGATTTCCACAACACACCCGACCGCTACAGAAAGTTCTTGGCCGCTGTAGAAAATGATATTTGCGGCAGAGCAGCATCGGTTGCCGAAGAAATCAAATTCGTAACCGACAGAGAAGCATTTTACTCTGTACTCTTCGATAACAACAAGGAAGGCAAGCTGCCCCTTCGCGTTACCCATAACGATACTAAAATAAACAACGTTATGCTCGACCTCGAAACCCGTACTGCGCTTTGCGTTATCGACCTCGATACCATAATGCCCGGCTTCTCGGTTAACGATTTCGGCGATTCCATTCGTTTCGGCGCATCCACCGCTGCCGAAGATGAAAAGGACCTCTCTAAGGTGGAAATGGACATCACCCTTTTCGAAACCTATGCAAAGGGCTTCATTAAGGGCTGTGGCGGTCTCCTCACTAAGGATGAAATTATGCTTATGCCCGAGGGCGCTAAAATGATGACCATTGAGTGTGGTATGCGCTTCTTAACCGACTACTTAGAGGGCGACACATACTTTAAAACTAAATATCCCGAACACAACCTCGACCGCTGCCATACACAGTTCAAGCTTGTAGCTGATATGGAAAGCAAATGGGATAAAATGAAAGAAATTGTTAAAAACATTTAACTCTTTAAAAATAATACTTGGGGGGATAAGATGAAAGCAATTATAAACGGTAAAATCATTTTAAAAGACCGCATTCAGGAAGACTGTGCATTGCTTTACAGCAATGTAATTGAAGGTATAGTGCCTCAGGATAACGTTCCAAGCGATGCCGAAATAATCGATGCAAAGGGCGGCTATGTTTCACCCGGACTTATCGATTTACATATTCACGGCTACCTTGGTAAGGATGTTTGCGATGGCGAAGAAGAAAGTATCAGAACCATTTCGGCAGGCATTGTTAAAAACGGTGTAACTGGCTACCTTCCCACCACAATGACTGTGGATATGAAGGTAATCAAAAAGGCCCTTGAGGTTTGCCGTTCACTTAAGGAAGAAAGCAAAAACTGGCAGGGTAGTGAAATCTTAGGCTGCCACGCCGAAGGCCCATTTATCAGCGAAAGCAAAAAAGGCGCGCAAGATGCTAAATATATCTTAAAGCCCGATGCCGCTTTTGTTAAGGAGTATTCCGATATCATTAAAACAATCACCCTTGCCCCTGAAACCGATGAAAACGATTTCGCCGCTATTCGTGAAATTTGCCGCGATACCGATGTTGTTGTTTCAATGGGCCACACCTCGGCCGATTACGATACCGCAATGAAGAGCGTAAACGCAGGCGTTAAGCACGTAACCCACCTCTTCAATGCTATGACACCTCTGGCACACCGTGCCCCCGGCGTTGTAACCGCAGCCCTTAATTCCGATGTCAGCGTAGAGCTTATTGTGGATACCTTCCACGTAGATAAATGCTTCTATGATTTACTTTGGAAGGTTAAGCAAAGAAAGCTCTGCTTTATAACCGACTGCCTGCCCGCAGGCGGCCTGCCCTATGGTGAATACACCTTGGGCGGAGCCAAGATTATCTATCGCGATATTGTTTGCCGCCTTGAAGATGGCACAGTTGCAGGAAGTGTTCTACACCTTAACCACGGTGTTTGGAATGTTTATAAGAATTCCAACATTCCTCTTTATGAGTGTGTAAACTGCGCTTCCCTTAACCCCGCAACCGCAATCGGCATTGCCGACCGCAAGGGCTCACTCGATATTGGTAAAGATGCCGATATCGTTATAACAGATGAAAACTTTGAAGTTAAGAAAACTATTATCAGAGGAGAAACCAAATATGAAGCTTAAAGTAAATGCAAAACTCGACCCCAAATTCCAGCCCCTTTCCATCGTTTGCCGTGAAATGCGTGAAAACACCAAAGAAAACGGACAGGATATCGTTGTGGCTATTGAAAGAAACAAGGGCTACACCACAACCTACAAGACCCGCATTTATAAAGATGGCACAGGCCACGATGAGGAAAACTTCCGTTTCATCGAAAGAATTGCTAAGTCTCTTCTTTGGATTGCAGGCGGATACAAGGTTATTATCGCAGGCAGTGATGTTGTAGGTGCTAAAATTAAGGAAGCCTTCTCTTATGGCGGACTTCGTGATTTTGATGTTAAGTTTATGGAAAGAGTATACGAAGAAAAGTTCGAGGTTAAGGTTTGCTCTTTAGCAGATGCACCCAAGGATAAGTCTGCAGCTGCTCCCATTGGTCGCCACTTAGATGGTTGCCGTATCGGCTTCGATGCAGGCGGAAGTGACAGAAAGGTTAGCGCTGTTATCAACGGCGAAAGCGTATATTCCGAAGAGGTTGTTTGGTTCCCCAAGATTAATTCCGACCCGAGCTACCACTACGAAGGAATTAAAGAGGCAATGAAAACCGCTGCTTCCCATATGCCCAGAGTTGATGCTATCGGTGTATCCAGCGCAGGTGTTTATGTGGATAACCGTATAATGGTTGCATCCCTTTTCTTAAAGGTTCCCGAGGATGAGTTCGATGCAAAGGTTAAGAATATGTATTTAGATGTTGCAAAGGAAATCGGCGAAAATATCCCGATTGAGGTTGCAAACGATGGCGATGTTACCGCACTTGCAGGCGCTATGGACCTTAACGATAACGCAGTTCTCGGTATCGCAATGGGCACCAGCGAGGCAGGCGGATATGTTGACCCCGACGGAAACATCACCGGCTGGCTTAACGAGCTTGCCTTCGTTCCTTGTGATTTCTCTGAAGAAGCTATGGTTGATGAATGGTCAGGCGACTACGGCTGTGGCGTTAAGTATTTCTCTCAGGATGGCGTAATCAAGTGTGCTCCTTGGGCAGGAATCGAGCTTGATGAAAACCTTTCTCCCGCCGAAAAGCTTAAGGTTGTTCAGGGCCTTATGAAGGAAGGCGATGAAAGAGCCGCCGCTATCTACGATACTATCGGTGCATACTTCGGCTATGCTATCGCTTACTATGCAGAGTTCTACGAGATTAAGCACGTTCTCATTATGGGTCGTGTAACCTCAGGAGAGGGCGGAGTTATCCTTCTCGAGCGTGCACAGGAAGTTCTCGATAAGGAATTCCCCGAACTTGCAAAGCAGATTACTCTCCACATTCCCGATGAAAATTCTCGCCGCGTTGGTCAGTCTGTTGCAGCTGCAAGTCTTCCCAAACTTGGCTAATATTAAAACCAAAAGCACCTCAAAAGAGGTGCTTTTTTATATTTACAATATTTTTACCGAGTGATATAATGTAACAAAGATATAAATGCAGTTTTGAGGTGGTTTTAATGATTCTGTATTATGTAAGACACGGGGACCCTATATACAATCCCGATTCACTCACACCATTGGGCGAAAGACAGGCCGAAGCGGTT
>JAGBGJ010000082.1 GCA_017936045.1 Clostridia bacterium | reverse complement strand
TTTCAAGGGTTGTTCTTACGGTTTCTACAATAACCGAAACAACGTCGCTCATTGCCTCTCTTACCTCTTCGGAAGAGATTATGATATTCTTGGGAAGTCCGTCCAAAAGGTTTCTACCCTTGATTTCAACGGTTTTTTCGCCCTCGTAAGGAAGGGCCGAACCAATTTCAATTTTCACCTGTTCTGCGGTGCGCTCACCAATGAGCAGGTTATACTTTTTACGGATATAGCCTATTATAGCCTCATCTAAATCATCGCCCGCGGTTCTTATAGACTGCGCTGTTACAATATCGCCAAGCGAGATTACCGCAACCTCGGTTGTACCTCCGCCGATATCTGCAATCATACAGCCCTTAGGGTCCCACACGGGAAGGCCTGCGCCTACTGCGGCAGCCATTGGCTCTTCGATAATATCAACATCGGTAGCGCCTGCCTGCTTTAAAACACCGTGAACAGCACGAACCTCAACCTCGGTTACACCTGCGGGAACACAAATTACAACGCGAACGCGGGAAATAAGCGAGCCCTTTAAGGATTCTTTAATAAAACGCTTAAGCATTGCGGCGGTAACATCATAGTCGGCAATAACGCCGTGCTTTAAGGGGCGCACTGCAACGATAGAGCCCGGGGTACGGCCTATCATTTCTTTAGCTTCGGTACCAACGGCTCTTACAGCATCGTTTCTTACATCGTAAGCCACAACCGAAGGCTCGCGCATTATGATACCCTTTCCTTTTTGATAAACAAGGGTGTTGGATGTACCAAGGTCAATACCGATATCTCTTGTAAATAACATATATTATCCTCTTTTCGGGTTATTTTCTATAATCTATTGGCAAAGTGGCGGTTGCATTAAGCGAAGCGCCTGCAGTATTGCCCGACTGGTATTCGTAAAAAGCCTGAACACCAACCATTGCGGCATTGTCGCCACAGTATTTAAGTTCGGGGTAGTATAGCTTTATACCGCGCTTTTCACATTCGGCTTTCATTCTTGCGCGAAGCTCGCTGTTTGCCGAAACACCGCCAGCCAGCACCAAGGTTTTACGGTTTAAGGCTTCGGCCGCTTTAAAGGTGTTTTCAATTAGCATATCGCATACCTTTTGCCTTAGGGTTGCGGCCAAAACGGGAACATCAATTTCCTCTCCCTTTTGAGCTGAATTATTCAAAAGATTAAGTACGGCGGTTTTAAGCCCCGAAAAGGAAAAATCGTACTCGCTGCCCTCTACCTTTGGCCTTGGCAAGGGGTATTTTGCTGTATCGGGGGTGGTTGCGATTTTATCTAAATTAACGCCGCCGGGGTACGGAAGGCCCATTGCACGCGCCGCTTTATCGAAGCATTCGCCTGCGGCATCATCCCTTGTGCCGCCAATTAGCTTAAAGGCGGTATAATCTTCAACATCGGTTATAATGCTGTTTCCGCCCGAAACGGTAAGGCACAAAAACGGGGGCTTGAGTTCTTCGTTATTAATATAGTTTGCAGCTATATGCGAGCGGAGATGATGAACGGGTATGAGCGGAACATTAAGGCTTAGCGCCAGCCCCTTTGCAAAGTTTACACCTACAAGCAGGGCGCCTATAAGCCCAGGCGCAAAGGTTACGGCAACGGCATCTATATCCGAGTAGGTTTTGCCTGCATCGCTGAGCGCTTTGCTTACAACCTCGGCAATGTTTTCACAATGCCTGCGCGAAGCAACCTCGGGCACTACGCCGCCGAATTTTTTATGTTCTTCTATTTGTGTGTTTATTACCGAGGATAGAATTTTTCTTTCCTCACAAACCGCCGCTGCGGTTTCATCGCAGGACGATTCAATAGCCAAAATAAGCATTTATTAAAATTCCTTTGTCATTATTACTGCATCTTCGGTGGGGTTTTGGTAAAAGTTTTTTCTTTTACCAAAATCCTTAAAACCGCACTTTGTGTAAAGTGAAATTGCAGGGGTGTTGGACTCCCTGACCTCCAGGCTGATAAAGGCAAGCCCATTATCTTTTGCAAGGCTTATAAGGGCGCCTACAAGGCTTTTACCTATTCCCCTTCCCCTAGCGGATTTTGTTACGGCAATGTTGGTTACATAGCCTTCATCTAAAACCATTTGAAGCCCCGCGTAGCCCAGCACCTTGCCGTTTTCTTCAAACACGATAAAGGCTGTGCCGTTATTACGAGACTGTAATATTGCCGCCCGGCTCCAAGGGGAGGAAAAACATTCGGTCTCCAGCGCGGCAATGCTTTTTTCATCGCCGGGCGCAAATTCTCTTATCATAGAATTCCATCCTCTATCAGCTCATCTACCGCTTCAAATATATTATCGCGGCAGGCTCTGTAGGTTTCTATATCTCCGCCGAACGGGTCGGGTATGCCAAGCACGAAACACTTTAGCTTATCTATACCGAGTGCCTCCAGTGTGTCGGCGTGGGAGGCCGACATACAAACAATTACATCGGCCGTTTCGGCATCTTTATAGCTCATTTGCTTGGAAATATGCCCTGTTATATCAATACCTGCCTCCAGCATAACATTAACGCTGTTTAGTGCGGCAGGCGAGCCATCGGTAGCAAGGCCGCGACTGATTATTTTATATCCATTTGGTTTTTTAGATTTAAGGTAACCCTCGGCCATGGGGCTTCGGCAGGTGTTACCCGTGCAAACAAAAACTATATTTTTCATTAACCCTTTGCCTCGTACCAGTTTTTGCCGATGTTTACATCGCTTGTAAGCTCTACCTTCATTTTAGCGGCATTTTGCATTTCTTCCTTAAGAATTGCGGCCGCTCTTTCGGCGCAGGCTTCATCGGCTTCAATAATAAGTTCATCGTGAACCTGAAGAATAAGTTTTGCATTAAGATTTTCTTTTTTAAGCCGCTGGAAAACGTTAACCATTGCAATTTTGATTATATCGGCCGCGGTGCCCTGAATGGGTGCGTTTCGCGCAACCCTTTCGCCAAAGGCCCTAAGCATATGGTTAGAGGAGGAAAGCTCGGGCAGATAGCGGCGGCGACCGAAGACCGTTGTTACATAGCCCTGTTCCTTTGCGGCTGAAATAGTGCTTTCCATAAAGGATGCTACACCCTTAAAGGTGTTAAGATAGCTTTCAATGTAAGCCTTGGCTTCCTTATTGGAAACACCGATATCCTTTGCAAGGGAAAAGGCGCCGATTCCGTAGACTATACCGAAGTTTACCGCCTTTGCACGGCTACGCATTAAGGGGGTTACAAATTCGGGGTGCATACCAAAAACCTCGGCCGCGGTTGAGGTATGAATATCGGCGCCTGAATTAAAGGCTTCGCACATAACCTCATCGTTTGCCATATGGGCCAGCACCCTGAGTTCTATTTGGCTATAATCGGCATCTACCAGAGTTTTGCCCGGCGCCGCTACAAAGAATTTTCTGAACACCCTGCCTTCATCGGTGCGAACGGGAATGTTTTGAAGGTTGGGCTCTAGGGAGCTTATTCTTCCCGTTCGGGTTTCGGTTTGGTTAAAGGTGGAATGAATACGGCCATCTTCCTCTATTGCAGCAATAAGTGAGTCGCAATAGGTAGACTTAAGCTTTGCAAGACCGCGATATTTTAGTATTTTACCAACCGCGGGGTGGTAGTCGCGCAGGTCTTCCAAAACCTCGGCATTGGTTGAATATCCGCTTTTAGTTTTCTTCTTGCAGGGCAGCCCAAGGTCTTCAAACAGGGCAACGCCAAGCTGTTTTGGAGAATTCAGGTTGAATTCATAACCAATTAGCTCGAAAATTTCTTTTTCTAAAACGGCAATACGCTCGGCAAGCTCTTCGCCGTGGGTTTTTAAGGCTTCGCTGTCAAGGGAAATTCCCTGCAACTCCATATCGCCAAGCACTGCGGCAAGCGGAAGCTCTATCTTGTAAAAGAGGCTATCCTGCCCCGAGGCTTCAAGCTCCTTTTTAAGAACCTTTGCAACCTCGGCGCCTACTGCGGCAAGGCGCACAGCCTCGTTTTCGGTTTTAATTTCGGCTACTGCCGAATACTCGGCCGACAGCCTATCTATATCGTATGAGCTGGCCGAAGGGTTGCAAACATAACCTGCAAGCATTGTATCGAACACAACATTCTTTGGGGTTATGCCGTTTAATACGGCCTCTTTATAAATATTCTTATAATCGTACAAAACCTTTTCTATGGCTTCGTTGGAAATAAGGCTTAAGCCCTCTTCCTTTTCGGCAAAGGCGGCAAGGCCTTCGGCCGAAACACCGAATCCGCCGTATTCCATTACCATGGATACCGTTTTGGGATTTGTTTTTAAAAGCTCCTCTAATGAGGTTTCCCTAACTTGGGCAGTTTCACTTTTTTCGGTTACCTTTGTGGCCACAGGGGAAATATTCATTTTCTCCATAAGCTTGAAGAACTCAAGCGAGGTCATAATTCTGGCAACCTCGGCCTCGTTCATGGGGTGGCTGAGATAGGTGCTAATATCAGGGTCTATTGGCACCTCTTTGCAAATAGTACCAAGCCTGCGGGAGAAGAAGGCCGATTCCTTACCTGCCTCCAGCTTTGCTTTAACGCCCGACTTAATATCGAGTTCATCTAAATGTTCGAAAATGTAATCTAAATTTCCGAACTTGGAAATTAAATCGGTAGCGGTTTTTTCGCCAATGCCGGGGACACCGGGGATGTTATCGGATGAATCTCCCATAAGGGCTTTAAGCTCTATCATTTGGGGTGGGGTTAAGCCGTACTTTTCAAAAAGTGCTTGTTTGTTATAAAGTGTAACCTCGGGTGCACCTGCCTTAGTGCTTGACAGGGCTACGGTTACATAGTTACTTATAAGCTGTAACGCATCCTTATCGCCTGTGGCTATTACACATTCGTTTCCTGCCTTTTCGCAGATATCGGCAAGGGTGCCTAAAATATCATCGGCCTCAAAGCCTTCGCACTCTAAAACATGATAGCCCATAGCGGCAAGCCATTCCTTTAAGGGGGCGAACTGAGAAAGCAGCTCTTCGGGTGTGGCGTGGCGGCCAGCTTTATACTCGGCATACTCCTTATGGCGGAAGGTGGGCTTTTTAACATCAAAGGCCACAGCAATTCCATCGGGGTTATGCATTTCTTTAAGGCGGTTTAAAATGTTAATAAAACCGTAAACGGCGTTGGTATATTTCCCGTCCTTTGTGGTTAGCAAACGAATACCGTAAAAGGCGCGGTTTATTATACTGTTTCCGTCAATAGCTAGTAGTTTCACGGCGCATAATCCCCCAAAATAGTAATATATAAATTATTATAACAAAATATTATATATTTGTCATCATATTTTTGAGATTTGACAAGAAAAATTTTTTAATATATAATTATCGCGTTATGAAGATTTTAAACAGAGAAATTAAAGGCTATGCTGCTCTTGCGCCTATGGCCGGTGTTGCCGACAGGGCTATGAGAGAAATATGTGAAAAATACGGTGCCGCTTACGCCGTTGGCGAGCTTACCTCGGCCAAGGCGCTTACCCTTGGGGACAAAAAATCCACCGTGTTTTTAGAGCGCGGAAATTTATCCTGCTTTGCTAACCAGCTTTTTGGCGGAGAGGCCGAAACTATGGCGGCTGCCGCTAAAATTGCCGAAAGCTTTAACCCCGATTTTATTGATATAAATATGGGCTGCCCCGCCCCAAAGGTTGCAAATAACGGTGGTGGAAGTTCACTGCTTCGCGACCCTGCCTTGGTGGGAAAAATTGTGCGTGCGGTAAAGGATGCCACTACCCTGCCCGTTACTGTTAAAATCCGCACAGGGTGGGATAACGACAGCATTAATGCCGTAGAAATTGCCAAAATTTGCGAGGCAAACGGGGCCGATGCCATTACCGTTCACGGAAGGACAAGGGCACAAATGTATGCTCCCCCCGTTAATGTTGATATTATTAAGTCGGTTAAGGATAGCGTTAAAATTCCCGTTATTGCCAACGGCGATGTTGTAGATGGCATTTCGGCCAAGGCAATGTATGAGGCTACCGGTTGCGATTTTGTTATGGTCGGCCGCGGTGCAATGGGAACCCCCTGGGTGTTTGACAAGATTAACGCTTATATGGAAAAGGGGGTTATTTTACCCGACCCACCGCTTGAAAAAAGGCTTCAGATTATGATGGAGCAACTTAATTTAATGAAACGGTATAAATCCGAAAGAACCGTGCTGTTAGAGGCAAGAAAGCACGTTGCCTGGTATTTAAAGGGTGTTAGAAACGCCGCCAAGCTGCGCCGAATGTGCGGGGAAATCACCTGCCTTTCGGACATTGAAATAATATGCGAAAAAGCCCTTGAAAGCGGCGAAGATATGTGATAAAATTATTGTTAGTTTTTTGATAGGAGAATTTATATGTCAGGACATTCTAAATGGAATAATATTAAGCGTAAAAAGGAAAAGACCGATGCCGCAAAGGCAAAAATCTTTACCAAAATCGGTAGAGAAATTTCGGTTATAGTTAAGGCGGGCGGCCCTAATCCGCAGGAAAACAGCAAGCTTAAGGATGCTATTGCAAAGGCAAAGGCTGCAAACGTGCCCAACGATAATATTGAGCGCATTATCAAAAAGGCTGCAGGCGATACCTCGGCCAACAACTATGAAGAATTAATCTACGAGGGTTACGGCCCTAACGGTGTTGCCGTGGTGGTTGAAACCTTAACAGATAACCGCAACAGAACTGCGGCTGAAATGCGCCACTATTTCGATAAATGCCACGGAAACCTTGGACAAAGCGGTTCGGTTATGTTTATGTTTGACCGCAAGGGCCAAATTGTTATTGAGGCCGAGGGCAAGGAAGAGGACACCGTTATGGAAGATGCGCTTGAAGCAGGTGCAGAGGACTTCAATTTCGATGGTGATATTTTTGAAATTACAACCGACCCCAATGAATTAGGTGCAGTTCGCGATGCCTTAGAGGCAAAGGGTTATACCTTTGAATCGGCCGAGGTTGCATACATTCCCCAGACTATGACCACCTTAGAGGATGAGGAAGACATCAAGTGGATGGAAAGACTCATTGATATGCTTGAAGAAAACGATGATGTTCAGGAAATTTGGCACAACTGGGAAATGCCCGACGAAGAATAATTAAACCAAAAAGCCTTGAAGCAAACGCTTCAAGGCTTTTATTTTATAGGTTTTTGATATATTTTTTAAACTGTGGGAGCATACCGATTTTATCGGGCACATGGGGCGGCATTTGAAGAATATCGTGGCCCGGGAAGGGGTTACCCTCTATCATTACCACGCCATCTTTGGTGGCGGCAATATCCCAACCGACATAGCCCACCTCGGGCACTACGGTTGCGGCACTGAGCACGGTTTCCACTGCCTTTTCCCACTGTGGGAGCTGATAGCCCTTTATGGGGCAATTGGTATAGGGGTGGGTTTCGTAATAAATACTGTCCTTATCGAATGCGGGGTATTCAATTACACCCGTTTCAATATTAATGGGGGCTGCCATTCCGCCTGCGTTTATATTATCAACAAAGCGGCCGCCGTTACCAATGCGGATAAAGGCATAAACTATATGGGGCACGCCATCGGTAAGCACGGTAACAATACGGTAGGTATTAACCGAAAGTGGGTAAAGTTTTGCTACCGCTTCGTGCTGAACCACAAACTCCTCTACAAGGCCTGAATTTATGCTTTTAAGGTGTTCAAAAAGGGCATCGGCCGAGGGATAATCGGCAACATTCAGCTTTTCTACTCCCCTGCCGCAGGCTTCCTCGCTGGGCTTGGAAATAATAATATCCAGCCCCTGCAGGAAGGCCTTAAAGTCTTCTGTTGTGGCCGCCTGCATATCCAACCATTTGCGGCCCAGATAGTTAGAAAAGGTTTTGTTGAACTCTATTTTATTATCTAAAATATGGTAAAAATCCTTGTTGTTAAGCAGGGTTACAATGGTGTTGTTTATGCCGCGGGTTACATAGGTTGCGCGCTGCGAATCGTTTAAATTCCACCATTCGCACAGCTCGTAATCCTTATAGCCTGCACCATATTTAAGGCCACATTTTACAACATCGAAAAATAGCTTTGTTCTGCCGATTCCGCTTTTTTCATGAACTGACTTTACGGTTTTAAAAAGCCCCTTATAATCCATTTTTAAAATGCGCTTTATAAGATATAAAATTCTTTTCATTACTTTAATTTTTCCTCTATAAAGTCGGCCGCGCCGTTCATATATTCGGCACTGAAATATTCAAATTTTCCGTTGTCTGCCGCTTCGGCCAGACGGACATCAATGGGGATTTGAGCCAGCAGCTCTACCCCCAGCTCATCGGCCACGGTTTCGGTTTTACCTTCGCCGAAAATGCGGAATTCGGCACCGCAATCGGGGCAGCAAACATAGCTCATATTCTCAACTATTCCAAGCACGGGAATGTTCATCATATTAGCCATATTGTAGGCCTTTTTAACAATTAAAGAAACCAGGTCCTGCGGGGAGGTTACTATAACGATACCATCGACATTCAGTTGTTGGAAAACGGTTAGAGGTACATCGCCCGTTCCGGGGGGCATATCTACAAACATATAGTCAAGCTCGCCCCAGTTTACATCACTCCAAAACTGGGTAACTGCGCCTGCAATTACGGGGCCGCGCCAAACTACGGGTGCGGCTTCATCGCTAAGCATTAGGTTAACCGACATAAGCTTAATTCCTGTGCCGGTTTCGGCGGGAATAATACCATCTTGGTCGGCCTCGGCACGGGTATGGATGCCGAACATTTTGGGGATAGATGGGCCTGTAATATCGGCATCGAGTATTCCTACCTTATAGCCCTTTCTTTGCATTAAAACACTAAGCATTGAGGTTGTAAGCGATTTGCCGACACCGCCCTTGCCGCTTACAACTGCAACAACCTTACCAATTTTGCTGCCTTTATTTAAAGGTGCTTTTTGAGGTTTACTGCTGCAATCCTTAGAACAGGAAGAGCAGTTACCATCACATTTTTTTTCTTCAGACATAAAAAAACACTCCAATTAGCGGTAATAATCTTTATATATTATACCTCTAACTGAAGTGTTTTTCAATTAAAATATTGTTTCAATAATTTTTACTGATTCTTTGGGGGAATATGTAAATTTTTCTATTCGGTCTTCCTTACAAAAATATTCATAGGGTTTGGTTTGTTCGGTTTCAAAGCTATCAATAATTATAAGCTTAACCTTCATTTTTTCGGGGATTATGCTTTTGATATAAACCCCAGCGGTATCCCCTATTCTAACGCCATCCTTAAGCTCGGCAAGGCCTGCAAGGTTGGGGGCAAGCTCTACAAAAATGCCGTAGCTTTCAATACTTCTTACAACCCCCGAAACGGTTTCGCCGGGCGAAAATTTCGCGGCATTTTCCTCCCAAGTTCCAAGCAGCTCCTTATGGCTTAGGGTTATTCTGCCGAAGCTATCTATGCTTTTTACAATAACCTTAATGTCATCCCCCGTATTAAAGCGGTCGCGAGGGTGGGAGATGCGGGAAACCGATATGGAATCTATTGGAAGCAGGGCTATATTTCCGCAACCCACATCGCAAAAGGCACCAAAATTTTCAAGGTGGGTTATTCTTGCATCTATTATATCGCCGGGGGAGATTTTATCTAAAAATTCGCGTTTGCATTTAAGCTGCGCGTTGCGGCGGGACAGCAGAGCGTAGGGCTTAGAGGACTGGTCGGTGCTTATTTCTTCCACAGTAAAGCAAACGCTTTTACCCACGCGGGAAATAAGGGCTATATCCTTAGCGGTACCCTCTTCAATGCCTATTGCACCCTCTACCCTTGGGATAACCCCCTTTATTTCGCCAAGATTTACAAGCATATTGTGGTCCTGGTCGCACATATAGGCGGTGGCCTCTAAAATTTCACCCTTAAGTTTAGCCTCGTTTAGTTCGGATATTGTATATTTTCTTCGTTTGCCGCCAAGCTTTATATCTCTTGCGCCTTCGGGGAAAAATTCCATAGTATTATCAACCTTTCGTTTTTATCTCGTTAATATATATGCGAAAGATTTGAATAATATTTGTTGATAAACTGTATTTTTTTGGTTAAAATAGAATGGAAATAATTTAAAGGGGATAATTTTTTGGTTTTAGCAATAATTATTTGTGCATCGGTTATCTTTTTAGTGCTGGCGGCAACGGCTATCAGCCTTGATATTGCCACGGTAAGGCGCAAAAAGCCTGTTAATGTTCACGTGCAAAAGGATACTGTAAATTCGGTTGATGTTATTTACAAGGATGACATTGAGCGAGGCACGAAATGGATAAACGAAATGCCCTTTTCGGAGCATATAATAGAGGCCTATGATGGCACAAAGCTTTACGGCCGTTTCTATAAGAATGGCGATAGCAAGACCACCATTCTAATGATGCACGGCTTCAGGAGCAACCCTATACACGACTTTTCCTGCGCATTTAAGTTTTACTATGATAAAGGCTTTAATCTGCTTGTTCCCGACCAACGCGCCCACGGAAAAAGCGAGGGTAAATATATAACCTACGGCGCAAAGGAACGCTTTGATGCCAAAAGCTGGCTTTACTATGCCAACACACTTGTGCCGGGCGGCGAGCTTTATGCAACAGGTGTTTCTATGGGGGCAACCACCGTGCTTATGGCGGCCGAGCTTACCCTACCCGAAAATGTTCGGGGTATTATTGCCGACTGCGGTTTTACAAGCCCGGGTGAGATTATAAAGAAGGTTATGAAGGAGGATATGAAGGTTCCGCTTTTCCCCCTTTACTACACAACCAAGGCTATGGCAAAGGTTGTTGCGGGCTTTGATTTTGATGGTTGCAGCGCCGAAGCCGCCGTTAAAAACTGCAAAATTCCGATACTGTTTTTACACGGTAAAAGCGACAGCTTTGTTCCATTTTCTATGGGAGAAAAAATTTACGATGCGGCAGGTGGCCGCAAGCAAGCGGTCTGGGTTGAGGGTGCCGAACACGGCTGCTCTTTTTTAGTAGACCACAAGGCCTGCGCCGATGCCCTTGTTGGATTTTTAGGGATATAAAAAGCAAAAGCACCAACTATTGTTGGTGCTTTTATTATTGAAAAAGTATCCCTCCACCGCTAATGCGGTCCCCCTCCCTTTAGGCAAGGGAGACTCTATTTACCTAATTTTTCACGCACTACCGCATCAATGTAAAAACATACATCTTTAAAATTTCTGTTTATGCATATATTCGGTATACGAATAATAGTTAAATTTCTACTTTCTATCTTTTCGGTTCTGATGTTGTCTTTAATCATTGCATTTTCTTCAAAATGCTGCGAACCATCAAGTTCTATTATAAGCTTTGCATCATGGCAATAAAAATCTACAATATAATTATCAATAACCTTTTGCTTTAGAAAACGCACAGGATAATCTTTTAAAAAATCATACCAAAGGTGCTTTTCTTCCCTTGTCATATTCTTTCTCAAGTTTCTTGCAAGGGTTGTCAGTTTTGAATTATGTTTTCTTTCCATAGCAATCGTTTCCTCCAAAGCCTCCCTTGCCTAAAGGGAGGGGGACCATCGAAGATGGTGGAGGGATTTTTTTACAGCAATTCTTTACGGAGTTCTTCGGGTGATTTGGGAGATAAATACGCGGGGGGTATATCGAATACGGTTTTGCAGCCGACTGCGCCCTCGTTCTTCATTTTATAAGCGGCTCTGGCATAGGCCACGATAACGCTAGCTGTAAATTCGGGGTTGGAATCGAGCTTTAAGCTGTATTCAATAACATGGGTGTTTTCGTTTTCCCAGCCTGTTTTGCCGCTTCTTATAACAAAGCCGCCGTGGGGAATTCCGCTGTGGTTGGCGTGAAGCTCCTCAAGGGAAATGAAATGAACTATTGTGTTGTAATCGGCAAAATAGTTGGGCATTGTTTTAATCTGCTCTTCTATTTTTTCTTTATCTGCGCCATCCTCGGCTACAACAAAGCACTCACGCAGGTGCTTCTCTCGGGTAGTGAACTCAGGTGTTTCGCCGCTTCTTACGGCATCGAGCGCCTCTATTATGGGAATTGTGTACTGCTTGGCATCAAGCACGCCCTCAATACGGCGAATAGCATCGGAATGGCCCTGACTTACCCCCTTGCCCCAAAAGGTATAGTCCTTACCGTTGGGCAGTACTGCTGATGCATAAAGGCGGTTGAGCGAGAACATACCAGGGTCCCATCCGCAGGAGATTACAGCCACATTTCCGCCCTGCTTTGCGGCAGCATCGACTTTCTCGAAGTGTTCGGGAATTTTTGCGTGGGTATCAAAGCTATCAATAACAGTGAAATCCTTTGCAAGCGCGGGGGTTTGAACGGGCAGGTCGGTTGCCGAGCCTCCGCAAAGGATAAGCACATCAATTTTATCCTTGAAACGCAGTATATCATCAATATGGTATACACCAACATTTTTGTGAAGAATTTTTACGGTTGCAGGATTTCTGCGGGTGAAAACGGCAACAAGCTCCATATCCTCGTTTTGATTAATAGAACATTCAATGCCGCGGCCCAAATTTCCGTAGCCTACAATACCAACCTTAATACTCATAAGTTACCTCTTTTTTTAAGACTATTTTTTATGATATGTTATTTTAACTCTAAATAAACATCAAGTCAAGAAAAACAGCACATACCATTAGCCGCTATCTGATTATTTTTTAAGCGTTACAATTTTTTCAATCTAAAAATCAGCCATGAAGATTGCAAAAGATTTAAAAGTGCGATATAATCTTTTCAAAGCATTATTTGGGAGTGAGTATCACATAATGAAAAACTATAGCATTTGTGGAATTGATTGTAATTCTTGTAAGTTCAAGTTAGAACAAAACTGCCAGGGCTGTAAATCTCTTAAAGGAAAAGTGTTTTGGGGAGAGTGTGATTTATATAAATGCAATTCTGAAAAGAACCAAGAACATTGTGGGAAGTGTTCGAATTTTCCTAGTGATATGCTAAAAGAATGGGCAGCATCTGAAAACCCTGAAAGAATAGATAATTTAAAAAAACTGTAACGGCAAAGGTGGAAAAGCTATGGATTTGAATTTTCACGGACTTAATTTTTATTCAAAACAGCCGCAAAAGCTCTTTGATTTTTATAAAGCCTTAGGTTTTAGAGTAGTGCAAGAAAAAGAGTCGGATGACTATTTTGGTGCCGCTTTGGCGCTAACCGATAAGAAAGAACCTGTTATGTGGATATGGTCTGTCCCCAAAGACAAAGAACAACCTTGTTTTAATAATTTGTATTTTACTACCAACGTAAAAGTATATGAAATATACTAAAATATAAAAGCGGCTGGAATCGACTGTCCAGAACCTTTTAAAACTTTTTGGGGTGGCACGGAGCTTATTGTAACAGACCCTGACGGAAACACAATTCTCTTTATATAAATTGTAATATAGTAAGGAAGAAACATATATGAAATATCCTTGGCTTGATGAGTATTTAATGAAAAAATCAGGTGTAACAAAAAACACTGAAAATTGGAATTGGGTTCGCTATATGCTGGGCGGAAAAATGTTTGTGACAGTTTGCCTTGATGATAATGACAAACCTTACTACATAACACTAAAGCTAGAACCCCTTGAAGGTGAATTTTTAAGGCAACAATATGATGATATTATTCCTGGTTTTTATATGAATAAGGTTCATTGGAATTCTATTAAACCAGATGGCGAAGTGCCTGATGATTTGTTGAGAGAATTAGTTGATAAATCATACGAGCTTATTCTTAAAAGCTTTAGCAAAAAAAAGCAACAAGAAATATTAAACAGCTTATAATTAGTTAATAGGATACAAAGGAGCTATGACATTTTATGTGTCATAGCTCCTTTGTACTTTATGCCTCATCCCCCGCTAATGCGGGTCCCCCTCCCATAAAAGCGCCACAGGGATTTATTTCGCTGTTCTCCAAACGCATAAAAAAACAAGCTCCAACAAAATTGGAGCTTGTAAATTTTGCGAAAATATAATTAACGCTTGGAGTTTTCGGTGTACCGTTTATATCGTGTAATATCGTTGCAAAAAGTTTATGTTGTTTCATAAAGTTTTGCACCAAATTTGCACCAAGATTTTTGCACCATTTTATTTGATGATTTTAAGAAATTTTAATACTTCAACAAAGAATTCGTGAGTAGAATCTTGTGTGAAAATTACAATCAATGCGACAAGTATAATGGGCAAGTAAAAAGGCCATAGGGTTTTTGTGAACATCTTTCCAAAAATACAGGGCTCTTTTTTGGGCTTTTCTCCATTATCCAATAACCACATTTTTTTGTTATGTGGATTAAGGTTATAAAAGAAATCATCCTTATTTAATCTTTTAGAGACTACCCAATTATATTTCCATCTATATAAAGTTTCTATTTTAAGAAAAAATCCATCCAAATACCAAAATATCAATGTTATTCCAACTATCATAAAGCATAATGCTACAATATCAATAGTTTCAGGTAGCAATGCAATCACAGCAACTAATAATGCAATCAACCAACCCTTAACATTAAAAGAATTTTGGCTCATCCTTGTTATACAGTTTTGTATTAAATCAATTTCTTTTTCTAAAACTTGTTCTCTATCCATTTAAAGTATTTCCTTTCGCTTTGATGTAATACAAAGTATCTAATGGATGTACATTGTCTTTTTTGTTCTTTTCCCAAACATCTAAATCAGAAGAATCTAAATCAACAAAAGTAGAAAAATCTAAATTGTGTGATATTTGCAGTTGGTTTCTAATATCGCTATGTGCAAATTCGGTTAATTGATAAGCTCTTTTTAAGTCCGATGGCTTCATAGTATTAGCCATAACAATTTCGCTATATATCCATGGTGAAAGTGTTTTGCCGCTTGCCTTATCTTTATCCATATAGAAACAGGATTGTTTTGTATCTATAAACATAAAGCATTCGGTTTTATTTATCATATTATTCAATGCAGAATTTAACATTAAATATACATGACTTGCCGCATAGTTTGCTTTATTATGACTATATGTTTTTGAGCCGTCGCTTTCTTTTCTAATAAGATTATATCTATTATTAATTTCTTCCAAGATGTCGTTAGCATATTCCCAAACACAAGAATCAACAAAAGCAGTAAGGTTGAAATGTGTTTTTAACCAGCCCGCAAAAGTTACCGCCAATCTTTCATCACTATGTGAATGAGATAAAAATACATCCGCTTTTATTTCTTTGAATAATTCTTTTTCTAATAAATCACCATTGATTATGCCAGTATCATAATTAACAAAACGGTCTAATTTGCTTTTAACTGTATTCTTGTGTGAGCCAAGAATAATTTTTCCTGTATCATACAAAATAGGTGAAAAAGTATAATTCTCAATATCTACTTTGAACTTTGAATACATATAATCTCTCCTAACGATTTTTATTTAATTATACCAC
>JAGBGJ010000081.1 GCA_017936045.1 Clostridia bacterium | reverse complement strand
GTTTACGGTGTTTATGCTCACGATGGTACCATAGGCCCCGCTACCGCACCCACCTATTCAATGGGTCTTATTTCCACAATTAAGGGCAACACCACCGTTAAGAATCTTGGTGTTGACTATTCCTTCTTCCATCACGAAGCAACGGCAGGCGGCTTTATCGGTTGTGTATACGGTACCGATGTTGTAGCCAACATTAAAAACTGCTATGTTGGTGAAAATGTTAATGCCGAAGCAAACCTCGCAGGCGGCTTTATCGGCGCTGTAGCAGGCGGCGGCTCTGTTGTTATCGATAGCTGCTACTCTCTTGCAACCTCTAAGGGCTTTATCGGTAGCCTTTACTATAACAGTATGCCAAAGGATGTAACCATTACCAACTGCTACTATCCCGGAAAATTCTTCACTAATATGAACTATACCGGCACCCGCACAGTATCTAACTGTTACGAAGGTGTAAAGGGTAGTGCTTGCACAGGTGTTACAACCGTTGCTGCCGAGAATATGAAGGGTGAAAACGCTCTTTCTACTATGTCCGGACTTAAAGGCTACTTGGCAAGCAGTGCAGATTACAAAACTGCAAATTACAACACCTTTGTATATCTCCCCGCAGGAACTATGTTCGATGAAGACTTCAAACCTATGTTCTTCGATAACCGCATGGCTCCTATCTCTGCAGATGAAGTAATGTTCACCGACAGAATGATTCGCGGCGCATATGTTAAATTCGGCATACAGCCCGATGTTACCAAGATTCAGGTTCCCGTATCCAAGGCTCACAGAGTTGCCTTCGGCACCGCACAGGCTCTCTTGGCCGCAGGCTATTACGACCTTGAAACTGAGGTTATTAAGGAGACTCTTGCAGACCAGCCCGATTATGCTGTAAACTACATCTTCATTACCGACCCCCACTTCGATACTCAGGGCTCAAACGGTAGACCTATCACTAAGAATAACTCTGTTCAGCAGTTCGCCCTTGCTATTAAAATGGCAAACGAAATGGATGATATCGACTTCATCTGTCTTGGTGGCGACCTTGCAAACGGTTCTTACGGCACAACAGATGCTTGGAGCGAAGATTTAGACAGATATCTTGCTCCCATTAATGAGTGCACAAAGCCTGTGTTCGTTTTAGTTGGTAATCACGATGATAACTGCTATGGTTCAGTGGCCGATACTGTAACCCTTGAACAACTCAACCAAAGAATTATGACCAACGACAAGTGGCAGACCGCTATTATCGACAAGTATATCAACCGTACACTTGCCGATGGTACTACCATCAAGGTTACTCAGAACGAAGACCCATATATGAGTGAGAAGATTAACTCCAAGTACTTCTACTATGATTTAGATAATAAGGCTACTCGTATCATCTGCCTCAACGCATCCGACTACGAGTACGCTTATGATGAGAACGGCGAGTTTACCCTTATCCACAACACCAGCACCTCTGTAAACGTTCGCAGTAACACTTATAATGGCTACACCTTCTGGGGCTACAGCAAATATCAGCTTAAGTGGCTCGCTGAAGAGGCTCTTGGCACTCTCCCCGAAAATTACAATGTAATTGTTCTTTCTCATATGGCTATCACAAAGAGTAGCACAGGTAAAGAAACCTATCATAACGGTACAGTTCTTTCCGACATTATGGCAGCTTACCAGAACAAGACTGCTTTTGCTCACAATGACTACGGTATCTCAGCAGACTTTACTGCAGATAACGGTAGAATTATGGCTTATCAGCACGGTCACGAGCATATTGTATATGAGAAGTACAATGCAGGTCCTGAAGTATGGCAGTTTAGCTCTTCTACAACCAACCCCCACTCCGGCGGTTTAACCGATAGAATTATGAACGAAAATGCTGCTACACTCGACATTATGTCGGCAACCGAAGGCTATGTTCTTAAGCAGGCTCTCGGTCAGGGCGACAGCGGAATATTCATCAACAACTTCCCCGTATATGATGGCGACGTAACCCTCGATACAGTAGTCGATATCCGCGACCTTGTTAGACTTAAAGTTTACAATAACGCAGGAATTGCTACCGGTGTTATGCCCACAGGCGACCTTGCTAAGATGCGCAAGATTCTTCTCGGCATTGCTTAATAAAACCAAAAAGAGGAAGAACCGTAAGGTTCTTCCTCTTTTTTATCTATTGTGAAACATAGCCTTCCCCTTGAGGGGGAAGGGGGACCTCAATTGCGGTGGATGAGGTGTTTTTTAATTGAATTCAAAAAACACTTGACATAAAGCATAAAATGTAATAAAATTCTATTGCACGCCGCTGTGGTGGAATAGGCAGACACAAGGGACTTAAAATCCCTCGGTAGCGATACCGTATCGGTTCAAGTCCGATTAGCGGCACCAAAAAACACTCTTTCTCTTGAACGAGTGTTTTTTTATCCAAGCCGACAGGCTTGGTATATCATCACGACGCAGTCGTGTATATCATCGCCGAAGGCGTATATCATCACACCTTTAGGTGTGCATTTCTATCGGCTTGATGATATACAAAACTTCGTTTTGATGATATGCAATTCCTTGCGGAATTGATGAGATACAATGCTTCGCATTGATTTATTACCGCTTTTATGCTATACTATGCTTAGGCGGTGATGGGATGAAAATTGATATAAGACTTGCCACATTAGATGATGCAAAATATTGTGCCGATATTCACGCAAAATCGTGGTTGTTCGCTTATAGTCATATAGTTCCAAATGAAATTATCATTGAACATAATGCCAGATGGCTTATGATATGGAATAAAATGCTTGCAAATAATAAGGAATCGCATTATGTAGTTACGCTTGATGATGTTGTTATCGGCTTCCTCACTATTGCCGTTTCCAGAGATAATGACTTAAAAGGTTCTTTTTATGAAATTGTTGGTCTGTATCTTTCCCCAAATTATATTGGTTTAGGTTTTGGTAAACGGATTATGAATTGGATAAAAGAAGCAATCAAAAGTAGGGGATATGATAAAATTTCTCTTTGGGTGCTGGAAGAAAACAATCGTGCGAGAAGCTTTTATGAAAAGATGGGTTTTGTGACTGATGGAGAAATTAAACCAAGTGGTCTTGCAGATACTCAGGAAGTTAGATATGTATGTAAATTTTTAAATTAATAAACTCTCAGTTTTCAGGCATATTTCATTCGTGTCATTGAGTTCAAACTACCCATAAAAAAGCACTTGCAATCGCAAGTGCTTTTTTCAACGAAATAAATCCCTTGCGGGATTTGTGAAATGCACTTCGTGCGTGAAATAC
>JAGBGJ010000080.1 GCA_017936045.1 Clostridia bacterium | reverse complement strand
GTTAACCTTGGAAACATCGTTTAAGTAGATATCTTTAGTTAAAATGTAGCTGTTACCGCCGGCACCGTTTTTAATAATGTAAGCAAGTTCAGCGCCCTTTGTGATTTCATAAATGCCATCGTTATCGCTGTCAGTTGGGGCCGACAAATCACTTTGGCCGCCCCAATACTCGGGTCCTGTGGGGGCGGGTGGAAGAACCGGCTCGGTTTCAATAAGGCTTTGGAATACTGTGAGCACAGGGAAGCCGCTTTGAGCTTTGAAAACATTGTTAGCATTAAGCGCTGGCATTTTTGCAGCATTTTCAAAAACATCTGTGCCCTGCATATTGTCGGCAGTAAGCTTAGTAGCGCCTGCAACACCACCCGTTACGGTTTCGTACGAATCGATAAGGGTGGAATAGTAATCATCAATTTGCGAAACAAGGGGACCGTTGCCGTTAAATGAGTTTGCAATATTAAGTGCGCCCCAAACATAGCCTGCAAGGCCGTATTCGCCGCCTTGGGGCTTCATTGTAGCTAAGGAGTAACAGTTGGTAATTGTTGTAACCATTCCTGCGGCATATCCGCGGAAAGCACCCACGCTGTAGGCCTTAATGTAAACATTTTGTCCTACAAAGCAGCTGTCAAAGGAAATGGTAGAATTTGCAGCCGCACGGCCAACAAAGGCCGCAGCAAAGCTCTCGTAGTTGATAAACATTTTATCAACACCAAGGTTTTTAATTTCAGCCGCACCATCCACAGCAGGGATAAGACCAACGGTATAGTTGTAATACGCGCCGTAGGATGTACCAATATTAAAATACATACCGTAAACAATGTGTCCGTTACCGTCAATTTTTCCGCTGAACGGGGTAGATTCATAGTTACCGTACCAGGGGTTTACAGTATAGCCGCTGTCGGCCACGCCTGTTTCCCAGTTAACCTTGGAAACATCGTTTAAGTAGATATCTTTAGTTAAAATGTAGCTGTTACCGCCGGCACCGTTTTTAATAATGTAAGCAAGTTCAGCGCCCTTTGTGATTTCATAAATGCCATCGTTATCGCTGTCAGTTGGAGCCGATAAATCACTTTGTCCGCCCCAAATTTCAGGAGCCTCGGCATAGGAGAATATGGTGGGCAAGAAACCAAAGGAGCCCAACATAACACAAAATGCCAAAAATACCGAAAGCACGGATTTTGCCAATTTATATTGTTTTAAGTTTAAGTGTTTCATAATTTTCCTCTTTTCAATAAGGCTTTATCATTTTGCAAGATAAAGTTTGCCAACGCCATCCTTCTAATAAAGGCGGATGTAGTCAATATAATGGCAGGCGGGAAGAGACTCGGGTGAGTTTTCAATAGAAGCATCGGAATTGGAAATTCCGGGGTAGAAAAGGTGGGTGTTAAAGATGAAGAACTGCGGGTCGTGGAAGCCCGAAACATCGGCGTGCTTGGAAATGGGCTTCGAAAGGTCGAACCTGGCGTTAACTGTACCGTCGACAGTCATTATCATTTCTTCGGGAGTCCACTCAAAGCCGTAAATGTGGTACTCATAGTTTAGCGAATCGCTTGGCTCAAATCTGTAAACATGGTCAAAGTCGGTCCAGCTTTCGGTAGTGAAGCTTGTGCTTACACCGGGTGTTTTTGTAGGCTCATATCTCTTGTTGTAATCGAACTCAGCGGGGAACCACTGAATAAGGTAGGAGGTCTTTTCGTAGGTCTTGAAGATTTCGTAAATATCAACCTCAAGCATATAGTCGAAATTGCGCCTTCCGCCAAGTGAACCCTCGGCCTGAGTCCACCAAGAGGCCCACACACCGGGGGAATAGGGAATGCGCGCCCTGATTTCGGCATAACCGTAAACATAATTCATTTTGTTTTGTGTTACGGGGGAGCAGGGTACACGGTATTCAACCGAAGGCTTTAATTTATTAAAATAGGAAATAGCGTGCATCTTAAGGCGGCCATCATTAACATCTACAACAGCCTTGTCGGTTGAAACCTCGACCACCTCGTTACCCGCCATCTTCTGAATAAGCTCCCAGTTATTGGGGTCAAGGCCAATGCCCTCGAACTCATCGCCCCAAACATATTTGTAGCCATCCTTTTCGGATACAAAGTCGGTGGTTAAGTCAAAGGTGGCAGCCCTGCCCTTTTCGGGGGCCAGTCGTATGTATTTTTTAACGGCCGAATCAAGGGTTACATTGTGTCCTGCCGTAAAAACAAGCTTTTTGCCGTTTATAAATACCGAAATCTGGTTTTCCTTAAGCTCTTTTTTGGATTCGCTGCGTGCGGTAGCGCCAACAAGAATTTCCTTATCGGTTTCGGCCACATTGTCGGCCTTTAAGGCAAGATTTAGGTTCAGCGCCTGCTTAAAATACTTTTGTAAAAGGGTTGCGCTTTCCTTTGCATCGGCATCCCCTGCGGGAACAACAATGGCATAGTCCTCACTTATTTCAAAATCTACCGTTTTAAAATCAAACAGGTGGTCGGTATCGTCGTATACCTTGGCCGCCTCATCCTTATAAATCGGTCTTTGCTCGTAGTCGCTGTCTATACCGTTTGCGGAATTATTACAGCCTGCAAAGGCAAACACAAGTAAAACAGCTAAAACTAAACAAATAAGTCTTACCAAACGTAGCATAAAAATCCTCCTTAAAGAAAAAACCTTTACTAATCGGTTACAGTATGCTATTATCAGTATATACGAACCGAAATCATAAATCAATGCGATTTTCGGCCAATAATTTATGATATTAGTCCAAAGAGGTGGTAAAATGATATACAAACCGATAAATATTGCCGAACCGCTGGATATTAAAAGCCTTTTTTGCCTTTATATGCAGCATTTTGTAGAGGGATATACCTTTTCGGGCGAGATACACGATTTTTGGGAATGTGTATATGTTATTGATGGCGAGGTATGTGTTTCTTCGGATGAAAGAATGTATTATCTCGGTAAAGGAGACATAATTTTCCATAAGCCGCAGGAGTTCCATAAATTCCATATTGAAAACCCCGCAGGGGCAACTCTGCTTGATTTTTCCTTTACGCTAGAGGGAGATTTTACCGAGCAAATGGAAGAAAAGGTGTGCCACCTTACCAAGGAACAAAATGCTATTATGTTAATGTTCATTACATATTTAACAGGGGAGTTTAACGCCCACCCCGAAACCAAAACCAAGTATTATTTTTATAACGCGCTGCCCCTCTTTGAGCACGACCCCGTTATTCTTAGAACCATAAGGCTTTATATTTTGCAGCTTATTTTGTCCCTTTCCAAGAACGAAATCCCCATTAAAACGGTTGAAACAAACGAAACGGTGCTGCTTAAAAAAGCCTTAGAGGAAATGAACAGCTGTGTTGAAACCTCCCTTTCAATAACCGAGCTGGCAAAAAAGCTTAACCTCAGCCTTTCGGGGCTTAAAAGGCTTTTTAAAAAGCACACGGGCACCAGCGTTTATAAGTATTATCTTGCCATAAAAACAAGAACGGCCACCACAATGCTTCGAAGCGGAATGACCGTAAGCGAGGTTGCAAACAAGCTGGGCTTTTCATCACCCGCCTATTTTTCGGCAACCTATAAGCGCGAAGCGGGAAAAAACCCTTCGGAAGAGATAATTTAAAAGAAGAATTATTGATTTTTTGTCGCTTTGTGCTATACTGTATGTAAAAATTTTTAAACACAAATTGCAAGAGGTGTAAAAAAATGAAAAAATTTTTTAACCGACTGTTTATCGACGGACTTTCGGGAATGGCTTCGGGCCTTTTTGCCACACTTATTATAGGTACAATAATTTCCCAGGTTGGCGGTCTTATTGATGGTGTTGTTGGTGAATATCTTTTAATAATAGGTAAGTTCGCAAAAACCATTACGGGCGCCGGAATTGGTGTAGGTGTTGCCGCAAAGCTGGGCGCTGCCCCCCTTGTTACAATTTCAAGTGCGGTGTGCGGTCTTATAGGTGCATTCCCCAACCCCGAAAAATTTGCCTTTGGCGCCCCGGGCGAGCCTCTCGGCGCTTTTGTTGCTGCATATATTGCTGTTGAGCTGGGCTCACTGGTTTCCGGCAAAACCAAGGTAGATATAATCGTTACTCCCTTAGTTTCCATTTTAACGGGTGCCGCCGCAGGCTTCCTTGTTGGCCCCCCAATTTCAAGGCTAATGACCTGGATTGGCGCTATAGTTAACCAGAATGTAGAGGCAAGCCCAATTATCGGCGGAATTATTGTTTCGGTTGTAATGGGCATTTGCTTAACCCTTCCCATATCCTCGGCCGCAATCGGTGTATCGCTTGGCCTAACGGGTCTTGCAGCAGGGGCTGCCGTAATGGGCTGCTGCTGTAATATGGTGGGCTTTGCCGTGGCCTCCTTTCGCGAAAATAAATGGGGCGGACTTGTTGCCCAAGGAATAGGCACCTCAATGCTTCAAATGCCTAACATTGTTAAAAGGCCTCTTATTTGGCTTCCCGCAATAGTTGCAAGTGCCATTTTGGGCCCTGTTTCTTCGGCATTGGTTAAAATGACCTGCTCGCCCATTGGTTCGGGTATGGGTACCTCGGGTCTTGTTGGTCCTTTTGAAACCTATGTTTCAATGGTAAAGGGCGGAACCGACCCCGTTATAGCCCTTTTATTAATTGTGGTTATGCAGTTTGTGCTTCCTGCTGTAATTGCGCTATCGGTTAGCGAGGGTATGCGTAAAGCCGGCTGGATTAGAAAAAATGATATGAAGCTTGGCGTTTAATATGACAAAAAAAGAATTAGCGATAAAATCGGTTGAGCTACTTAAAGCAGAATATCCCGATGCAATTTGTTCCCTAAATTATTCCGACCCTTTTCAGCTGCTTTGTGCCACAAGGCTTTCGGCCCAGTGTACAGATGCAAGGGTAAATATTGTAACCCCCGCGCTATTTGCGGCATTTCCCACCGCCGAAAAAATGGCGAAAGCCCCGCTGGGCGAGGTAGAGGGGCTTATTAAAAGCTGTGGCCTATATAAAACCAAGGCTAAGGATTTAATAGAAATCGGCAAAGGCATAGTGCAAAATTTTGGCGGAAAGGTGCCCGATACTATAGAAGAGCTTACCACCCTTTCGGGTGTGGGTAGAAAAACGGCCAACTTAATTATTGGCGATGTTTACGGCAAGCCTGCCGTTGTAACCGATACCCACCTTATCCGCATTGCAAACCGAATTGGCCTTACAAAGCAAAAAGACCCCTACAAGGTGGAAATGGAGCTTCGCGCTATACTGCCAAGCAATGAATCCAACGATTTTTGCCACCGCGCCGTTCTCCACGGCAGGGCGGTATGCACAGCAAGGCGCGCTTACTGTGAAAACTGTGTGTTAAAAGAAATTTGTAAAAAGGTAAATGTAAAATAATGGAAAATATTTTCTCAAGAACCGAAGCCCTGCTGGGCCGCGCCGCTATGGAAAAGCTAAAGGGCGCCCGTGTTGCCCTTTTTGGCCTTGGCGGAGTTGGCTCGGCCGCGTTCGAAGCGCTGGTGCGAAGCGGGGTAGGGCACATTGATGTCTTTGATTACGATACCGTAAGCCCCACCAACCTTAACCGCCAGTTTTTGGCAACTAGCGATACGGTTGGTAAAAACAAAACCGAAGCGGCCGTTATTCGCGCAAAAAGCATTTGCAAGGATACAAGGGTAACAGCGCATAATATGTTCTATTTGCCCGAAAATTCGGGGGACATCAATATGCAGGACTTCGATTTTGTTATTGATGCGGTAGATACCGTAACAGCGAAGCTTGAAATAATAGCTAATGCTAAAAAGGCCGAAACCCCCGTTATAAGCTGTATGGGAACGGGCAATAAAATGGATATAACAAGGCTCCGTGTTATGGATATTTCCAAAACTCAGGGCTGCCCCTTGGCACGCGTTATGCGTAAGGAGCTAAGAGCGCGCGGAATACAAAACCTGAGCGTTGTCTTTTCGGATGAAAAGCCCTTTATTACCGAACCTACAGGGGAGCTTAAGGGCAACCGCCCCGCGCCCGCAAGCGCTGTGTTTGTGCCTGCCGCGGCAGGACTTATTCTGGCAGGGGAGGCCGTAAAGCATATAATTGGCAGGTAGAATTTATCTACCTGCTTTTTTTGTGGAAATTTTTATAGATTAGTGGTATAATGCTTTTACTGTCAGGGGAAACAGGTGCAATTCCTGTACGAGCCCGTCGCCGTGAGGCGCAAAAACGTATTTTTTCTACCTGCTGCCGCAAAGCAGGGAAAGGCCATTGGGGGAGCCCCTCTGAGAAGGCGAAAAAATATGCGCCGCAGTCGAAATACCCGAACAGCCAAACCCCGAATAGGCTTTTGCCGCAATGCGAGCGCCATTGTTATGCAGGGGGAATAAAATTTTAGGAGAATTAATATGAAAAACACAAAATTTGCAAGAATTTTGTCGTTTGTTCTCTGCTTAGTGCTTGTTGCGGCCATGTCACTTCTAAGCGTTGGATGTAACGACAATAACACACCTGCCCCTGCGGGCGAAAAGGAATTTACCCTTACTGTTACCCACAGTGACAGCAGTGAAAAAACCTTTACCGTTAAAAGCGAAAAGCAAACGGTAGGCGAAGCCCTTTTAGATGAGGAAATCATTGCAGGCAGCCAGGGACAGTACGGCCTTATGGTTGAAACGGTAGATGGTGAAACCGTAAAGTTTGAAGATGGCGGAAAGTATTGGGCATTTTATATTGGCAATGAATATGCAATGACCGGCGTAGATGCAACCGATATTGAAGCCGGACAGACCTATGCCTTTAAAGTAGAATAATGAAAATAAATCTTAAAGAGACAGCCACCTTTTCAATGCTGGCGGCCATAATGCTTATATCAAAGCTGTTGCTCGAAGCAATCCCAAATTTTCACCTGCTTGCGGTTTTCACCATAGCAATGACCGTGGTTTATAGGGCCAAGGCGCTATACCCCATATATTTATATGTGTTTTTGCAGGGAATAGTTGGCGGTTTTGGCCTTTGGTGGGTGCCGCATCTCTATATTTGGGCGGTGCTTTGGGGGGCAACAATGCTGCTGCCCCGCAATATGAAAAGGCTTACAGGCACGGTGGTTTATACCGTAGTTTGTGCTCTGCACGGCCTGTTTTACGGTATTATTTACGCCCCTGCTCAGGCACTTCTTTTTGGGCTGGATTTTAAGGGAATGCTCGCCTGGATAGTGGCAGGCTTTCCTTTCGACCTTGTTCACGCGGCACACAATTTAATCCTTGGTGCGGTACTTATTATGCCAATAGTTTTGGTGCTGTCCAAAACCGAAAAATTTATTAAGAATTAATCGCCTATAAGCCTTCCCCTTGAGGGGAAGGGGGACCGCATTTGCGGTGGATGAGGTGTAAAAAAGCACGGTTCTTTCGAACCGTGCTTTTGCTTTATTCATACTTTAAATCTTCATTACTGCCGGCGCCCAGCGCAAATTTTACAATATCACTTGAGGTGGCCGAAATAACATCCATACAGGCCTCGTTTTCCGAGCCGTATTTTCTGTCGTAAGAAACCCAATCGTTACCCTTGGTATCCTGTTCTGTCTTAGGTGCGCCAATAACTGCAGCATCGGTGCTAACCTGCGCCGTTGCGGTACAAATCTGCCAAAGGTCAATATCCTTGCTGTACTTTGTAAGCTCTCTGTGGGTGTGGCCAAAGTGGTAGGAAAGCACCTTGCCTTTAGCCCTTGTAAAGTCGGCCGAAACGGTGCTGTTCGAAACCAGTCTTCTGTCCTTATAGGCGGCAAGAATACTTCTAAGGGTGGCGCCGTATTTAGTTTCGTAATGGTTGGACATGGTATCAATATCCACGCCCATGTGGGAAATAAACATATAGTTCCAGTCATCGGGGGCGGTCATAGCCTCTCGGGTGAGCCACTGCATTTGCCCCTCACTATATCCCCAATAGCTGGTGCCCGACCAATACTTTTCTTTTTCGTTTAAAGCATTCGCATCCTTAACTGGCAGGGTCTTAATAACACCGCTTGCATCATGCTTTGCACGGTAGTCAAGGGCATCTAGGCAGATAACTCTGGTCTTCTTTGCGGTAAGGTCGTAATAATAGTATTTGGAATCGGTATACTTGGAATCCTTAACAATATTTTCGGGGCAGATAGTTTTTATAATATTGTCGCTCCAGTCCTTGTCAGATACAATCTCGCTTTCGTTAAAGCCATCGGTGTGGAAACTGTGGTAGGAATTATCATCGTGGTTGCCCATGGCCACAAAAACGGGCTTGCGGCTTTGCTTTAAAGGCTCTAAAATTTCGGCGGTGTATTTAAGCGCTTCGGCCTTGGTGGCATACATACCCGAGGTGGTGTCGCCGCCAATGGCAATAAAATCGATACTATCGTTGCTGTTGGCAATTTCAACTGCCGCCTTAACCTGCTTAAACAGAGCCTCGCTTTTTTGCGCGGTTGGGTCCTTGTCGTAGTGCAGGTCGGTAATGAATATGTAGTTAATGGCCGATTCTCTGCCAGTTAAAACATTTTCCACCGCCTTAATTTGTGGGGCAAAAAGCAGGTCTTCCTTAGTACCTGTAAACACCTGATTTTCCAGCCCATCGGGAACGGTTATTGTAACATCCTTTACCTTGCCCTCAACCGAAAGCCTTACATAGCAGTCGGCGCTTAGGGTTTTTACATCACTGCTAACCTGAACGCTGTAGCGTAGCATATTTTGTCCACAGCCCTCGGTAAGCGCGGTATCAAGCGCAAATTGGTTGTTGTAGCAGTAAACCGCAAAATTATTGGGGTAGGAAAGCTCGGTGCCCTTTGGCAGGAAGAGATAAAAGTCATCCATACACTCAAAGGTGTCCGATTTCATAATGGTGGCATCTAAATCGCTTGTGTGGGAAATATAGCCCGCAGTAAGGTTTTTGTACTCTATGTTGTAGCCGCCGTTGTTTTCGGCCGCCGCATCCGATGAACCATCGGCCTTGCCGCAGGAGCAAAGACAAGCAGCCACCAGCACTAAACACAAAACAAAAGCAATAATTTTTTTCATATAAACACCTTCAAGCGTATTATTTTTTGCTACAAAAATTCGGTTTGCTCAGCTTATTATAAATGGGGTGGAATACTATAGCAAAGAGTATGGTGCATAAGACAACAGCAACAATATATAGCAAATCGTTTTCTATAGGCCATGTTTTTTGAAATAGATTTAGAAAAATGCCTTGCAAAAGATATATTTCTAAAGAAAGCCTTCCTAAAAAAGAAGTAATTGCATTTTTAATATTTACCAGCAATACTGATAGTGTGCAGAGGCAACAAAACAAAAGAGCAGAAATGATTTTTACTGTAATTCTTATGGGTTCGACAAAATAAGGTCTATTACCTAAAAACAAGGCAATAACAAATAAAATAAGTATAAATAGTAGTGCTATAATTGGTTTAAGCTTGTTTGCAAATATAAAGCAATGAATCTTATCTTTATACTTGGAATAAAATACGCCTAACGGGAAGCAAAATGCCGCTTCGTACCAGGTAGAAGACAGTCCTAATGCTACGCAAATAAAAATGTAAGCAATAAAGCTAACCACTAAAGCGAGATATGTATGTGATTTTATAAAACGAAAAATCAGATAGAAGATAATGTAAAAAACAAATTGAGATTGCAAATACCAACCATTATTTACTATGGTGTTTCCAAATAAAAAGGATTGAATAAGCAATAATGGTTTAACAGTGCTTCCTACCAAGATATCACGAATAAGATAAATCAATATCGTGAAACTGCAAATCAGGAAAAAGGGAAAAAGCTTCTTTAGGGGGAAGTTTTTAAGATATCCTTCTTTTAGTGAAGCGGCTTCGGTTAAGCCAAATCCTGAAAGAAAGAAAAAAACGGAAACCGCAAGATAACCAAATGCGGTAAAAACAGCACCAAGGGGTGTGCTGGAAAAAAAGCCTACCCTTCCGTATAGGTGGCAGAGCAAAACCATACAAGCCAAGATACCCTTAAGACAGGAACTCGTTTTTAAATCTAGGGTTTTATATGAACTTGAAAGCAAGTCGTATCACCTCGTTTTGTTTTTGAACTAATACATATTTAAAATAACATAAACCTACAAACTTTTCAATAATTAACGAAACAAAGCAAGTATTATATAATATTAAACTTTATTATTTGTTCATATAACTTTTCGGCCCATAGCCTGCAGCCGATTTCATCAGGGTGCGGCCCAAAGGCGGCCAGGTGTGGTTCTTTATCGCTTTTTTGCAGAAAGGGGACAACATCAAACATAAAGTCCACCTTTTTTGAAAGCTCGTTTTTTATGTAGCTATTTACATTTTCCCAAATTGCAATTTTATCCTCTTCATAGTTAAAAGGGGGAACGGTCTGCAAGATAACCTTTTTGTTTTCTTTTTTCAAAATATCAACTATTTTGGTAAGGTTATTAGTGATTTGCTCTTCCGAAAAGCCCTGATTAATGTCGTTTACACCATAGCAAACAAAAAGAGTGTCGTTTTGCTTGGCCTTAAAGGCCCAGGCACCACCCGATGCCATATCATCGGCCCTGCCGTAGCCCAAACCAAGGTTCCAATAAGCGTAGTTTTCCCCAAGCATATCGGCAAAAACAGCGCACCAATGGGTGTAAGCATTAAAGGGTGTGCCGCAGCCTTGGGTAATGGAATCTCCAATAAAGCCAATTCTTTCTTTAATAGGTCTATCACAGCCAATAAACCCCGCAAATGGCATAAGTCGGCCATAGCTCCAGCCGGCCTCTCCCTTAATAAAAACGGGCAAAAGGGTTTCCTCGTGGTAGGGTATCATTTCCCCCGAAAAGGTAATTTCAAGGCATAAATAGTCGCCCTTTTCAAACTTTAGTCGCACAGGGTCGCTAAAGAAGAGCTCGCCGGGGGCAACCTCTTTTTGTGCGCAGCCGCCAAAGGTTAGGGGAGTAAAATCAAATGACCTGCCGTTTATAGCCTTTGCCACAGCATCCTCGGTAAAATTATTGGGAATAATGTTTTTATCGCAGGCGCAAACCTTGGCATCAATAATCCTCCAAGCCTTGCAAACAAGGTTTTTGTAGCTTTGGGTGCCATCGGCAAAGGTGCTGTCAATGGTATTGGAAAACATAACCGAATAGTTATATTCCCCCGCGGCAGTAATCTTGTAAAAAAGCCTGCCGGTCTGAACACGATTTTCTTCAAGCGTAAAGAAATGCTGATTTCCACTGCCCGCCACCGTGTTAGATGTATAAGTATTAAACATATCTATCACCTGATTTTCATAATATCAAACCCCATATCCTTTGTCAAGCAAGCCGAATTTATGCAAAATAAAAACCAACCCTGTTGGGTGGTTTCTGTTTTGGCTGTTCCGAACCAATTAGATGCCAAGTTAAAGTTGATCTTTATTCAATACTTTCCTGTAACAACTACATATACAAAAACTTATATTTTTATAGAAAACATTGAAAAACATACCATATTGTGATAGAATATATATGTCACATAAATCTTAATAATCAGAAGCACTGGGTATCTCCTTTTTTATGGGGGTATTATATCCTTTTGTACATCTATCTCTGAATTTGGTAAAAATGCAACTTCATATGATGGATGTATGGTGTGATACCTGTTCTGATTAGATTTGTGTGACAACAATCGAAGTTTGCATTTTTCGGTGTGTGCAACCTCGGTTGTGCACACTTTTTTATTTTTAAGGGGGGTGGATTCATGGATAAGTTGAATAGAAAATATAAATACTGCGTAAATGTGAAAAGCCGAAAAATTCATAGTGTTGAAAATGTAAAAAAGAATTGTTACTGTAATATGGACAACGAAAGTCCAAAATATTTTAACGATTTAGAAAGTGCGTTTTTAGAAACAGATGCTCATGTGATAGCGTGTAAGCTATGTATGGGTAGTGAACAAAAGAAATGGAATGAAATTAAACTTAACTTTTATAGAAAGGACTGATTTTATGAAAAAACTAATAACGATTTTATTATCAATAGTCTTAATGTTATGCGTCTTTAGCGGTTGTGAAAGTGAAAATGTTGATAGTAGCTACAGCAGTAAAAATGACAGTTCCAACAGTAGCAGCAATAAGGAAGAAACCGTATCATCAGAATTTTCAAGTAATAGTTCTCAGATAAAAGATGATGAGGTTCCATCGTCAACACCTCCTATAAATACTAAGGATAATGATATTGAGATTATATACGATGACATAATATATTATAAACATGGAAGTTATGGAGGGGCAATAAAAATTACAGGTTATCATATTGTCGAAGGTTATGACGGAGACAAAACAATCTATTTAGATTTTGAAAAAGTAAAAAATCCAGAAGATGGAGCCCATGTTGTCTTCGGCGTGAATGCATATTTTTATGATGCTAACGGCATGCTAATAGGAGACAATGGTTCAGTATGTTTTGTCGCTTCTTTTGAAGAAGGTGCGATTGGAAAGAAATATAGGGACAGTATCGCTCTTCTTAGTATTAATGGCACGAATCGCACTAAAAAGATTGAAATCGTGGGCGGATAATCACAGTTGCTATATCGTGTGAGATATCTTTTACGGGTGGGTACTCTGCATCGGCAAAGTTTTGACCGCTCCGAGCGATCCCCAAAACTTCTTGCCTGCTTCGAGACTTTGGCAGACCGCAAAACCTATCGCGGTTTTGCGCCTGCGTCGCCGAACTCTTTTTTGCCTTTGGCAAAAAAGAGTTCTCATCAAGATAACCCTCTCCCACACAAAACAAAAAACCACCCTGTTGGGTGGTTTCTGTTTTGGTGGGAGAGGGTGGATTCGAACCACCGAAGCTGAAAGCAGCAGATTTACAGTCTGTCCCCTTTGGCCACTCGGGAACTCTCCCATATATTTAAACGCCGCTTTTTGCGGCAAGGGTTATTATAGCATAGCCTTAATTTTATGTCAAGAGATTTTTTAAATTTTTTCTTGACAAAGTTTTTTTGCTGTGATATATTATTTAAGCACTCTGTGTGCTGG
>JAGBGJ010000008.1 GCA_017936045.1 Clostridia bacterium | reverse complement strand
GTTGAGATGATGGGTCTTATCGGTGCAGGTAACAACCCCATGGTTGGTATGACTGTTGCTTGCGCAGTTGCAGTTGAAGAAGCTGCTAAATAATTAAGACTTTAAAACGAAAGGACTTGGGATTTCCAAGTCCTTTTTGTTTACTTTAGCGGTGTATTGATATATAATATTGAATAAGAGGTGAAATGATGAAAAGGGCGGAGTATATTAAAACAATTTACGAAAATTATGATTTAGTAAATGTTTTAGCTAAGAAAAACGACAGCGAAATTTTAAGGCTTAGACACAAAAAATTAAAAAACGACATTGTTTTAAGAAACTACACTTCCTGTTTTGAATCGTACCACAAGCTAAAGGCGATAAACCATCCAAACATTCCCATAATTTATGACTGCATTGAATTTGATGATGGCGAATTGATATTAGAGGAGTTTATTAACGGAATAACTGTAGCTCAGCTACTTGAAGATGGCAAATATACATACCACGGCGCGAAAAAAGTTGTTAACTCTGTATGCGATGCCCTTATAACCCTGCACAGCCTCAATATTGTTCACAGGGATATAAAGCCCGAAAACATTATTGTGACTAACGGCGGAGAGGTCAAGCTGCTTGATTTTAACGCATCTAGAATTTTTGAAGATAAAAAAAGCAAAGATACCGTTGTTTTGGGAACTATAGGCTACGCGCCGCCCGAACAGTTCGGCATTTCACAAAGCGATGAGAAAAGCGACATATATTCAGTTGGGGTTTTACTTAATGTAATGCTGACCGGCACCCATCCGAGCAAAAAGCTGGCTAAAGGTAAGGCGGGCAAAATAGTTCTTAAATGCACCCAAATTGACCCAAACAGTCGCTTCCCTTCCGCCCAAAAGCTTAAAGAAGCATTATAAAAGACCTGCCGCGGCAGGTCTTTTTTGTTAATATTGAATTTTAAATTTTAAGGTTGTTTTAGCTCCGCATTTATCACAGGTGTAAGTTTTGCTAACCGGATAATTCACTTCGGGTGCAGCCATCCAAGCTGTTCCGTATTCGTGACATTCTTTACACACCGGAATATACGTTGCAGTAACACCCTTACCGCTACTGTTTATGTTTGCCGATGAAATCAAACAGTTTTGCACCTTTAAAATATCAAGGTCTTTATAAGTGTACCATGTATCGGGTTCTAAGCCGCCGGAAGAGCCGCCAGAAGAACTGCCACAAGCCGTGAACAGACTGAAAATAAGCATTATAATTATGATGGGTATTAACTTTTTAAGTGTAAAACTATTCTTTATTCTTTGAGTTGTATTTTTCATTTTTTCCTCCGTATTTTATAAGTAAATCCACAACATTGTTGAGCCGGAACCATTTGAGCGCTGAATCTTATACTTGATGCCATCTACAGTTGTTTCGTATATTCTTTGTCCGCTTGACACCTTGCCGTTTTCTTCAAGTTGCTTTGTAAGTTCATCCATATCCATAGCTTTAGGATAATCCTCAAGGAAAACCTCAAGCGATTCAAGCACTTCACTCAGATGAAAACCGCTTTTATCCTGTATAAACAAGGAAGGCATATCAGCATCAGCATTTGCAGTATATGTGATTAATAAATTCATATTATACTTCGAAAGCATTACAACTTTATCTGATATAGTAATAACTTCTTGATAATTAGTGGTAGAGCCTGTATCGCTGTATATTGTGGATTTTTCAGCATCATGTGCCAATTTCCAGTTTGAAATATCCGGAAATACCTTTTTAAGTTTTTCTGCGTATTCTTTAAGAGTTGGTATGAATTCTTTTACCGGCAGCTGATATTTCTCTTTTAGCTTTTGATAGTTTTCTTTGATGATTTCAACATTAAAATCTATTTCATCTGACACCTTTTCAAGAATATCGTAGTCATCTGAATATTTATCTTTATATTCTACGGCTTTTTCCTTGATTTGAATGATTCCACAATATTCTGAATCTTCATCAATTTTTATTGTGCCTTTTGAGGCGTAATTTGCAACATCGGTGTATTTAAAAGCAATTTTGTCCAACGATACATTTTCCAAAGCCTTTTCAAAGGTAAGAGAATTAAACGCCTCTTCTCCGCCCTCGGTCCAAGCTTTCAAAAAAGCCTCTTTAAAATAAGCGGTATATTTGCTGTTATTGCACATATACACATTTTCACCATCAAATATTAAATATTCATCATATGAATATTTCCATGTACCCTTTAGATAATCGTACATAGCCTTATCACTTTCAAATTTAACATTGCCACAGCCGCAAAAAACACACGCAACGCTTACAAGGGTTAAGATTAGTGAAATTAATTTCTTCATATAATTTCCTCCAGAACTAAATTTTTTGTTTTAATAATATTAGCACTTATAATGCTTATTGTCAACTTTTAATTCCTATGGTTTATTCATAAATACTGCTTATTGAATTAAAATATATTTGTAAGCAGTGAGGTGAATTTAATGGATAAAATTATTGATTATGCTGCACTTGGCGAAAGAATTCGCATTGCACGCAAAAAAAGGAAGCTAAGCCAAGAAAAGCTTGCTGAAATATGCTCTATTTCAACAGCTCATATAGGTCACATTGAAAGAGGAACGAGAATTCCATCTTTAGAAACTCTTTACAGGATTTCGAAAGAGCTTGACATCAGCCTTGATTACCTTTTCTTCGATTCGAAAAACGATATCGATGATGTTTTTAAAAGCATCTCCGCCCAGCTGGCCGGCAAGGACGGAGAGAAGGTTAAAGTATTTATATCCACAGTAAAAGTCCTTGCAGATAAAATTGATGACCTCTAACCTTGCTAAAAATTATAATACTCTTGAATTCTTTTGTCCTAAGCTGTCAGCTTAATTTTGCATATTTTTGTAAAATATTGACTGTAAGCATTATTTATGTTAGAATTTTAGCAGATTTTTTATAAAGAGGTTTTTGTATGGTAAAAGATACTTCCCAGATGCTGCTGGAGCTTGAAAACTGCTCTGATTTTAAAGAGTTTTTAAATGAGAACAGTGAAAACATTGTAAAAAAAGAGTTATCTCTTAGCCTTAATGAATTGCTGAAACAGCATAACATTAAAAAAAGTGCCGCTGTAAGGCACTCTGAAATCAATGAGATATATGCGTATCAGATTTTTGCAGGTAGCCGTGTTCCCGAAAGAAACAAGCTACTGTGCATTTGCATAGGAATGGGCTTAGAGCTTAGTGAGGTACAAACCCTGCTTAAAACCACGGGGTATGCTCCCTTATATGTTAAAAATCCATTTGACTGCACTGTCGCATTTGGAATACATAAAAAATTAAAGCTGCTTGAAATCAATGCCCTTCTTTACGAAAACGGCCTTGATACGCTGGGTTAAATGCTATGAAAAAATGTCCCTATTGTTCATCTGAAATTTTAGATGATGCAGAATTTTGTCTTTATTGTATGAGGCCTCTCAAAGAAAAAGAGGTTATAAAAAATAAAGCAAACAAGCTACATATTTACGCTGTTACAGGCTCAATACTTATAGCTGTTTTGCTCTGCTTTTTATCTTTTCTATTTATTGAGCAGCAGCAAGATGTCGCTCCCGACAGCTCACAGCCATCATCCCAGCAAAGTTACAGCACCGGTGCTGTAACGACATCAGCCTCCAATTCTTCTGATGAAGACAGTTCTTCGGGTACCAACTCCTCCGGCAGCTCTAAGGTTCCTGATAGTTCAGGTAGTTCGAGCAGTGCCGACAGTTCAAATAGACAAAAATCGCAAAGCTCCGAAACAACCATAGCAAATAATTCGGAAGATGTTCACAACAAATCAGATGAAACGGTAGAAGAAAACGATAGCCCTATTATCTCTACTCCAACACAGAACAGTTCTTCAGTTTCATCTAACACCCAGGAGCAAGAGCCCCTGCCCAAAACCTTTAACACAAATGCGGTCAGCGGCGGAATTGAAATTACGGGAATAAACATAGAGAATACCTCGGGTATATATGAAATTCCATCGCAGCTTGAAGGAAAGACTGTAATTGGTATTGCAGATGAAGCTGTTAAGTATGAATCAGTTAAAAAGATTACACTCTCCTCTTCCCTAGAATATATTGGAGAGCAAAGCTTTTCAAATTGTTATCAATTAACCGAAATTGTCATTCCCAAAAACGTTACGGCTATTAAAAACGGTGCTTTTGTAAACTGTAAGAAGCTATCAAAAATTTATATTTCTTCCAAAAACATAGAAATACATACCAACGCTTTTCCCACTTATTATCAAAGGGATGGTGAGTTAACAATTTATGCCTCTTCTTCAATTATGACAAGCAATTCCGCTAGAATTTTATGGGATGCGCAGTTTGAAGAATGGAACGGTTAGCCAAAGAATTTAAACCCCGCCTACCAAAAGGTAGGCGGGGTTTTTGTTACCAAAGAGTTTCCCAGATGTGGGTTATTTCACTGCCGTTTGGCAGGCCTTTTCCACTTGATGAGTTTTGTCCTAAAACATACATTAAATATACAAGGACAAGCAGGCTGAAAACGATAACTGCCAGTAGTATTAACGACTTGATTACTTTTTTCCTTGAAAGATGAGGTATACGGATTTGCTCTATACTTTGTTTTTTCTCTTCATCAATTTCCGTACTATAAGGCTCGGCCTTGGGGGATGAAGCTATAGCGCCGTTAATTCGTGCCGCAAATTCTTTAACCCTGTTTTTAATTTTTTTGCGCATATAAAGAAACGGAAGATAGAAATGCTCGCCGTTAACCGCTACAAGTTTTACCCCAAAGCGCGTGGTTAAGTGCTTTATGCTTCCAAGGGGGAAAACTCTTGCTTGTTCTAGTTTACTGTTTGCAAAGATTACGCTTTCTTCGGTAAAGGCGCAATAGTCGCCCTTATGACTTCTGAATTCTAGTTTTTTCAATTTGTTTGCTCCTGTGATTTATGCTGTTTTTTTATTTTGTTTGCTATTAGTATGGGAATATACATAATTAGTATTACTACCGGAAGCAGTATAGGGAAGCCCCAAAGGTGGCTGCCAAGCAGTTTTTCGAACATTTCAAGCGGATTTCCCGAATCGGGGCGCATTAAGAACATAAAGTTTGTGTCCCAAAGTAGGTTTAAGCCGTACACCGGAATGGCGAGCGCCACCAGCAAAATTATACTTTTAAATGCCGCTTTAAGCGATGTTTCAACCTGTCCTGCCGTTACAAGCAGCAACGGGTACATAACAATTAAAATATGAATTGTAAAGCTATGCAGATGGAAGAAATTCCACACGGGCTGCGAAGTCCAGTTAGGGAAAAGCAAGGCAAGGGCTGCACCGGGTATGCCAATATAATAAAGGAAGGTTCTGACAACTTTGGTTTGCTTAATAACATCAAATGCAATAAGCAGAATATTTATTCCGCAAAGGTGAAAAGGCAAATAGCCCCAGCTAAACTCCCCTACCGCAGCAACCACAACATTTTTTAGCATTTCTTGAAAAAATATGTAGCTACCTAAAACGATTAATATAATTTTACGGCCGCGACTGCTTTGTTTTTTATAAAAATTGCAGGCCAGCACGCAGGCGATTACTGCGACCAAAAGCCAGATTAAATGGGTTAAATCGAAGGTGGAAAATCCAAAACCTTTGGGCATGCTGTCTTTTGTTTTGAAGAAATACATTTTCATCACCATAAGCATTATACTACATTTTGTCGAAAAAAGCACTATATTTTTGCATTGCCCTATACACAGTTTTTTGATATAATTTATTTGTGAGGTGATTTAGGTGGCGCTAACAAAAAAGCCTGTTCATATATTTGAGCCCGACCCCTTGCAGTGCGGCCAAGCGGTGCTTGCAATGCTTACCGACAGCAGTGTTGAGGACATCATTTCGCTTTGCGGCAACAAGCGGGAAACAACCTTTAAGGAAATGAAAAGTGTTTTGGAGCATTTTGAAATTTCTATTTACGGTGCAAGGCAAGAGGTAGCCCAAAAGGGTGCGTTGCCAAGAGTGGCCCTGCTTAGCCTTGAAACACCGAAATGCTGGCACTGGTCCCTTTATTTTGATGGAATTTTTTACGACCCTGAATACGGGATGTTAAATGATTTTCCGCCAAGCTTCAGGCGGTATTTTTGGGAAATAAAAGAGAACTCAAAGCATTAAGCTTTGAGTTCTTTTGTTTTATTCTTCGTTTTCTTCTGTGTCTTCCTCAGCTTCCTCTGCTGCTTCTTCGGTTTCCTCTTGGGTGGCAGGTTCGGCCTTTGTATCGTTTGATACCGATATGAATTCGAAGTCTACAATATCGCTATTATCGTTTAGCGCTTGGTCATCATCCTCTTCATCGTATTCTTCTTCATCTTTTCTGCCTGCGGTTGCAATTTTTACAATTAAAACAACAACTGCTGTAATAAGAAGAACGATTATTGCAAGAATTGTGATAACAACAATTTTACCGTTTGTGTTAAGCTCTACGAAGTTGGTTAAGATGTCGATATTCTGCTGCTCGGTATTGGCAGGTTGCTCTACCTTCTTTTCTATTACTATACCGCTTGCACGCTGAATAGTTTGCTCTACGGTATCGTAAACATAGAAGCTGTTTTTTCCGCTGGGGCCCTTGGCATAGATTAAAGCGAAGTCCTCATAACCGACCTTATCGCTTCTGTATGCAGGTACAGCTACCTCGTTAACGGTAACATCGTTTGCAGCTGTAAAGCCCAAGGGAGCTTCATCGGCCGGAAGAACATAGTAGTTTTGTGCGCCTACTGTAATTGTGATTAAGGGTGTGAATTCGCCGTTTTTGCTGTAAATGTAAAGACCGCTTGCCGAATTATCGGGGAGTCTTAACATAAGAAGTACATAGGCTTCATCGGAAAGGGCGGGAATGGTTTTGCCATCGAAGGCATACTCTATTACCGAAAAGCCCTGGGGAAGCTCGGCGCCTGTGAAATCTTCCACAACATACATTTTTTGGTCGCCTACTATAACCTCGCTAAGGTTGTTTAAGCCCTCATCTTCGGGTGTGGGTTCAACCTCGGGGGTTTGGCCATCGGCTGCAAGGCGGGTAATGTTTATGGTGTATTTTTTAACCGTTCCGTTTTCGGCGGTTACAACAACCACTCTTTTATTAAGTCCAACCTTCATATTACGGCTGCCTTCTACATTAGTGGTAGCCTTAATATCGGCCTTTGTGGTGGAAACCCAAAGCTCGGTAACATCGTTGGGAATTGTAAGGCTGTATTCGGTTACATCGGGGTTGAATTTAGGTGTTAATGTGCCGCTTGAAACCGAAAGCGCCTTAAGGTTTGCGTTACCTGAGGCCTGTGCACTGGTATCAACAACGGTAACGGTAGCAGAAGAGCCTGAAAGTGATTTTTCAAGGTCTTCTGAATTAACATATATAAGATTTTCAAGTGCAATTGCCGAATTGCCAACGGCTAAAGCCTTAAAGGAAATGCTTTGCTCTAAATTAGTTTTTCCTGCAGACTGCATTACGATTTTAACCTTACCTGCGGTTAAAAGATTACAGTTATCGCCCGAAACAAATTCAACTATTGCAGGGTTGTAGGTAATATATCCTTCAAGACCGTACATAGGGTCGCTTGAGGAGGTGGAAAAACGTGCAGTAACCGTTAAGGCTTCGCCAACCTTAAGCTGGCTTTTACTGAATGCTACCGATGAGCCTGCAGCGGCTACGCTGATAGTTAAAACCGACATAACCAATGCCAAGGTTATAACTACAGGAAGAATTCTTTTAACTAATAATTTCATAATGTTCTCCTATTGTTGTATTGAGGTTAACTCCAGCAAGTGCTTTTGTACCCTTGCTAAATCTAGAATTGAAACTTTACCGTCGCGGTTAACATCTGCCGAGATTCCTTGGGCACCGCCAAGCTTAGAAAGCTCAAGCAGGTGCTTTTGCACCCTACCCAGGTCTACTATACTGATTTTACCATCGCTATTTGTATCGCCGAAAACTACAATGGTGTAGTCGGCAAATTTGGCGCCGTTTTTATCGTAAACCAGCACCTTATCCCCGGTGCATATTACACCCGAGGTTTTTTCCTGGTAGTTTGTGGTGCACACCTTAGCTGTGCCGTTTTTAACATTAAAGTTTTTAATAAAGGTTGAAACATCGGTTCCAACTGCAACGCCGCTTACATAGGTGCTCATATTATAACTGCCTTCAATAGAAGGCCCGCTTGAGGGGGGCGGCGCACTACCATCGGTTATAAGGTAAATATGCAAATAGTAATTTGCAACCTTACCCGAGGCCGCCGTAACCGCAAGGGTAACCGTATTGGGCCCAGGGTTTAAGGGGATATCTCCCATTCCCTTAAGGGAAGCGCCATCCATATAAGTGGCTTCTATTCTTATTACATTTGTGGGGCTTGTTACGGTAAACTCATACTCATTAACATAAATATTAAAGTTTTCGGGTTTTTGACCTGCAACACTAAGCCCTGTTATAAAGTAGTTATTGGGGCCGTTTGAAGTGGGAAGTGTGGTTGTATTGGAGGATGATGTATCCTTATAAACCGGTATACTAAAGGTAAGCGCTGCTTCGGGGCTTACCGATGCATATCCGTTTTTAAGCTTTAAGGTTTCGTGATATGCGCCCTGAACATTGGTCATATACTGGTTAATGTAATAGGTTGGGGTTATTACATTGAATTTTTTGTAGTAAAGGGTATCTTGCCCTCTTTTAACATAGCCGTTTGCAAAATACTTTGCGCCGCCGATTATTGACTTTGCCCTTGTATTCCACGGCCTGCCGTACGAGGTGCCTGTACCATCCTCTCCGCCCTTTGCATAAATAAGACCGTATGCAACAGCGGTGTAGCTGCCCGAGGCATAAGCCCTGATATTAAAGAAATTATAATAGCCTTCATAACCGGGCTGAGTCCCCGAAATGCTGGCTCCCGCGCCGTTTGCGCCCTGCTCAATTATTATCATTGAAGCCAGAACATAGGGGTTAACACCCGACTGTGCGGCTGCATCCATAATAACATCGGCATAGGTGGCGTGGGTATCTTCGGGAAAGGCGCCCTCCATAAATGTGCCGTTAAGGATTAACTGCAGGCCCTCTTTTGTTTGGACCTGTGGGTTGTAGGTTTGGTCCAGAAACATAAAAATTCCGTTTTCATTTAGGAAGTTTCTGGGCTCCATATAATACTCTACAACTTCCCTTTCGGCCGTAACCCAGCCGCCTGTATCGTAAGGAACGTACTTGCTTTCGCTCCAGTCGTAGGCATACTGCATCATTGATTTCCAGGAGTCTTTGGCGACACTGTCTTGAACAAGTGATTTACCCACTGTGGATTCGTTATTAACCGCTTCATTGAAGGTCATTGTAAGGTGGTCTGCCAGAAATATCCAGTTGGGGTGAGCCGCGTGGAGAGCACGGAGCTGTGCCTTATAGCTTTCGGGGAAATTCTGACTTGTTAGATTTGCCTCGAAATCGGCATTATAATCGTACTTTGGGATATCTTTGATATTGGTTATATAATCGGCACTGACATAGCCGTAGCCACTGCCGTATGCGATTTTATACCAACCGTTTACAAGGGCATATATTGAAACCGAGTTGCCCGGACTGATAGCGCCCAAAACGTTATAGCCTGTGCCTGCGCCATCGCGCACCCTGAGATTGCTTGTAACCTTGCTTGAATCTACCACACCGGTTTGAACCGGTGTTTCGGAAGCCTTTATTTCAAAGGCGCCGTTTATTACAACCGAGGTTAGTAGTAACACAAAACACAATATAAGGGATATGTATTTTTTTACCTTTTTCATAAGACTTCCTTTCTGTTTTATTTTGTTTCACATACATATTCATTATATCAATTTCTACAGTTTGTGTCAATACAGTAGCACAATTATTCATAGCTTTGATTAGGCCAAATATTAGTATTTTACCTATATTTAACAAGGGCGATACTTGACTTATTTTGGTAATGGGGCTATTATTACTATAAATCTTTATATAAGGAGTTGGTTTTTTCGTGGACGACGGGTGTAGTCGATTATACATGTTATTAAACGCCACAAAAACTATTGATTTAACAAGCTTTTTTACCGAAAACTTTGCGCTTATTGTTGCGCTCCTGGCACTGCTGTTCTTCAGCGCCTTTTTCTCCTCCAGCGAAACGGCAATTACTGCCTCTAGCAAGGTTAGAATTAAGGCCATGGCAGACAGCGGCAATAAAACCGCCAAAACCGCTTTCAGGCTTATGGATAATTTTGATAGGTCTATAACCGACATATTGGTGGGCAACAATATTGTTAACCTTGCAATGGGTTCTATTTCAACCCTTGTTGCAATTCACGCAGGTATATCCCCCACCCTTATGACAATTTGCATTACAATTGTTGTAATTATGTTTGGTGAGGTTATTCCCAAGGCGCTGGCAAAGGAAATCGGCGAAAAATACACGCTTAGAATTGCCGGTCCGCTTAAATTTATATCGGTAATTCTTACACCCATATCGGCTGTCTTCAGTCTTATATCCAAGGGGCTTACCTTGATTTTTGCCAAGGAAGATGAACCTACGGTAACCGAAGACGATGTTATTGATTTTATTGAAGATATGGAAGAGGAAGGCTCAATAGATTCCGATGAAAGTCGCCTTTTATATTCGGCTTTTGAATTCAGTGATGTTTCGGTTTTGGACATTTTAACCGACCGCAGAGATATTGTCGCTATTGATATTGAGCAAAGTCCTGATGAGATATTAGAAATTGTTAAGAATTCTTCTTATACAAGATTACCCGTTTATAAGGAAAGCCTTGACAACTGTCTTGGTGTTCTTAGAATAAGAGAATACTTAGAATGTTATCTTGCGGGAAACACACCCGACCTGCTTTCCCTTTTAGATGCTCCCCTGTTTGTTTCGCCGGAAACCAAGATTGATGAGCTTTTGGCTGAAATGAAGCATATTCGCAAGCCTTTTGCCCTTGTTAAAAACCGTGCAGGCAGAATTGTCGGTCTTGTTACAATGGAAGATATGCTTGAGGAGCTTGTTGGCGAGATTTGGGATGAAAATGACAACATTGATGACAAATTCCGCCAAATTGATGAGAACACATTTATTATAAGCGCAGACCTTTCGGTTGTATCGGCCTTTGAAATGATGGACTACGATGATTACGACCGAGAAGAATGCGGACACTATACCCTTAGAAAATGGGTTGGTAGACTCCTTGGCAGAGTTGCCACCGTTGGCGCTACCTGCAGCTACAGAGGTCTTGACATAACTGCCGAAAAGGTGTTCAGAGGCCGACTTTTATTCTTAAAATTCAAGGTTAATCCACCTGCTGAAGGACTTGAAAGCGAGGTGGATGAATAATGACAACAGAAATTATTGTTATTATCGTTTGCCTTATAGGTTCGGCCTTCTTCTCCTCTTGTGAGACGGCATACAATCTTGCAAATGAATCCCAGCTTGAAAAAAATGCTGAAAAAGGCTTTGTTAACAAGCTGGCCTTAAAGATTGCGCAAAACTACAACTTTGCGCTGAGTTCCATTCTAATTGGCAACAACATAGTGAACTTTGCGCTTTCTTCGGTTGCAACCACCCTTGCAGTTTCGATTATAGTCTCCAGCGAGGCCACTGCAGCAACCGTTGCCACCTTTGGTTCCACCATTATTGTACTTATATTCGGTGAAATTGTACCAAAGGTTATTGCAAAAACTAAATCCAAATTACTAATAAAGGTTTTTGCCTTTCCGCTTTTCTTCTTTATGGTAATATTTTCTCCCATTGCATTTTTAATTAACTGTATCATTAAGCTTATAAACAAGCTTTTTGTTACCGAGGGAGATAATGCCGTTACCCCCGATGAGCTTGCCTCTATTATTGAAACGGGCGAAGAAGAGGGCTCTATTGATGAGGATAAGAGCGAGCTTTTACAGTCGGCCATAGATTTCAACGAAACTACCATTAAAGAGATTATGATTCCACGTGTTGATATGGTGGCCGTTGATATTAACGATGGCATTGATGAAATTCTAAAGGTTATTGCTGAAGCACCATATTCCAGAATTCCTATTTTTGATTCCAGCATTGATAACATAATTGGTATTTTGGTTTCTAAAAACCTACTTAAAATTATGGTTGATACGCCGAAGGATGAAATTGATATTAAATCCCTACTTGTTGAGCCATATTACATTCATATGACAGTAAAGCTGCCCGATGCGCTTGATGTTCTGCGAGAAGAACGCACACATATTATGATTGTGCTTGATGAATTTGGCGGCACAATGGGTATTGCCACAATGGAGGATATTTTAGAGGAGCTTGTTGGCGAGATTTGGGATGAGGATGAGGTTGCCGAAACCGACATTGTTGAGTCTGGTCCCGACAAGTACACCGTAGAAGGCGATATGAATATTTTCGATTTCTTCGAGGCGCTGGATATGGATGAAGATGATTTCGAAAGCGAATACACAACCGTTGGCGGTTGGGCTATTGAAATGTGCGAAGGTTTCCCTGAAATTGGTTCTGTATTTAATTATAAGAACCTAACCGTTACCATTGATAACATTGAGGAACACAGAATCACAACCCTTTCGGTTGTTGTTGAGCCTATTCCCGATGAAGATGATGAAGACTAAAAAGAATCCGTGTCGTAAGGCACGGATTCTTTTTATTTCATTATATGGTTTTCGCTGTACTTTTTAAAGTTGGGCTCGCAGGTTAGGTTTACGCCTAAACGTTTGAACACCTTTTCATCAATTTGGGAAAGCATTACGGTTGAGTGAACCTCACAGCCCCTTAAATTATCAAGCTGTTCCATAGCTTTTTCGGCATCATCATTTGTTGTGGCACAAATGGAAAGAGCTATTAAAACTTCATCGGTATGAAGCCTTGGATTGCGGTTTCCAAGGTGGTCTACCTTAAGATGGCGGATTGGCTGTATGGTTTCGGGAGAGATGAGGTGTAATTCATCTTCAAGGCCTGCAAGTGCTTTTAAAGCATTAAGTAATAATGCAGAGGATGAACCTAGCAAATCAGAGGTTTTGCCGGTTACAATTCTGCCATCGGGTAATTCCATTGCGGCAGCAGGAAGACCGGTTTCATTGGCTTTTTCAAGGGCAGGTGCCACAACCTTACGGTCGCAGGTTTTAACGCCTGCTTTTTTCATTAAAAGCTCTAATTTATAAATGGTATCATCATTAACCTTGCCGTTTTTATTGTCACAAAGTCCTATATAATAACGGCGAATAATTTCAGCGCAAGCAGCCTTACATACTGCATCGTTATCATAAATGCAGTTGCCCGCCATATTTACACCCATATCGGTTGGAGATTTATAGGGAGACTGACCGTAGATAGTTTCCATCATTGCGGTAACAACGGGGAAAATTTCAACATCTCGGTTATAGTTAACAGTTGTTGTACCGTATGCCTCAAGATGGAACGGGTCAATCATATTAACATCGTTAAGGTCGGCTGTTGCGGCTTCGTAAGCAAGGTTAACGGGATGGTTTAAGGGCAGGTTCCAAATTGGGAAGGTTTCAAACTTTGCGTAACCTGCCGCACTACCACGCTTATGCTCGTGATAAAGCTGAGAAAGGCAGGTTGCCATTTTTCCGCTGCCGGGACCGGGAGCTGTTACAACAACAAGCTCTTTAGTGGTTTCAATATATTCGTTTTTGCCGTAGCCTTCATCACTAACAACCTTGCTGATATTGGAGGGATAGCCTTCAATAGCATAGTGCTTGTACACCTTAACACCAAGACTTTCAAGCCTTGTTTTAAAGGCCTTTGCTTGGGGTTGCCCCGCATAGCAGGTCATAACAACACTGCCAACATAAAGGCCGATAGAGCGGAAAATATCTATAAGGCGGATGGTATCCATATCGTAGGTTATGCCTAGGTCGCCACGGAGCTTATTCTTTTCGATATGAGCTGAGTTGATAACGATAACAACCTCAACCTGCTCTTTCATTTGAAGAAGCATTTGAAGTTTACTGTCGGGCTTAAAGCCAGGCAGCACGCGAGAGGCGTGAAAGTCATCGTAGAGCTTTCCTCCAAACTCTAAGTAAAGCTTGCCGCCGAATTTTGAAATACGCTCGCGTATATGTTCTGATTGTAGTTTAAGATATTTGTTGTTATCGAAGCCTGCCGTAATCATATTAACTCCTCAAAAAAAGTATAGCTTAATTATACTCCATTTTAAAAAGCTTTTCAATAGTAAAAATGCAAAAATAAAGCCTCGAACATGATTTGTTCGAGGCTTAAACCTTTACCAAATAATTCCACCGCCACCGCCTGGGGTGATTGAACCGGATGAACCACCCATTCCGTTATCGGGTGCATCGGGAGCATCGGGTGTATCGGGCGAATCGGGAGGTGTTGAAGGCTGTTCGTAAGAGCCTGCAAGAAAATCAACAATAAGATTCAGTTTTACAGTTTCGGCAATTGGCTGAATATATACTTTTTTCATTAATAAGCTCTCCTCATTTTTTCTATAATTAATTATAACCGATAGTCGTTGTATTTTCAATATTTTTTTATAAAAAAGAAAACCCCGAAAATTTCGAGGTTTTCAAAAAAGGTCATAAATCTAAATTACCAAATTATACCACTATTGCCAACAGAAATTGAACCTGAAAGTTCACTTGAACTGCTTTCTGTTGAGCTAGTTGTATTGCTTGGTGTGCTGCTTGAGCCGGAAGATGAGCTTTCGGCTGAGCTGCTTTCTTGACTGCTGCTGTTTGCAGATGAGCTAGAGCCTGTGGAATCGGTGGAAGAGGAGCCAACAATTTCGGCATTACTGTTTTCCTTTAGGTCATTCCAAAGTTCTTCCAGTTCTTCCTTTTCTTCTTCGGTTAAGGAACCCTCATCCCAAATATCTTGGTCGAAGTCCTGTGTAGCATCGGATGATGTAATATCAGAAGAAGAACCATCTGCCTTATCTTTTTTGCAAGCAGCAAAAGATAATACGAGCAATAGACAAAGTGCAATTGCTATAATTCTTTTAAACATAATAACTTCCTTTATGCCCATGGATCAGCGGGTGCATTATTACCTTCATCATCGTTCCAGTCGTTACCGCTATCGTCACCATCTGCCCACTCATCCTTAGTGCCTTCTTGTGTAGAGCCAGCAAGGAATGAAGTTGTGGATGTAAGGTTAACGATATCTACTTTGGGCTGAATGTATTCTTTTTTCATTATAATTTCAACCCCTTTCTTATTTAGCAAACTGTGCTTTGTTCTCAACTAAGAAATCAAGAACGAGCTGACGGTTATCCTGCCAACCGGCATTGCTTGTGTTAAGAGCAGCTTTTGCTGTTTTGTATTTTTCAACTGTGATTTCGCCAGCATGTGTTGTAACCTGATTGCCGTTATCGAGAATATGGTTAAGAGCAGCCTTGTTAACAACACCATTAACAATGTACTTATCAACTGTGTTGCTTACATAATGAACTGTTTCACCAAGCTTGTAGTAAACGCGAGCAGTTACCTTTGTACCAAGGAATCTAAGAGCCTTTTCTTTTGTGCTGAAGCCAAAGCTTAAGATACCATTAAAGGTGCCACCTTCAACAATAGCATTAAAGTTAGCAGTACCTGCTTCAGCCGAAGCTACAACTGCATCTGTATTAGCAAGGGTGAGTTCTTCGCCACCAAGAAGACCGGTGGGATAGAAAATTACGCCAACTTCGGTAAGGTTTTCAAACTTATTAAAGTTTGCAATTTCAGAGCCAACTACAAGAGCTTGTTTTTCTACATTATTGGTATCTCTAAGACCGAAGCCTTTAACAGAAATAGAAGCTTCACCTTCTGCGGGGTTGCTAACAGCAATGTCGAGGTCCGAAGTTGCAGCAGTAATGAGGTTAGCCTCTTTATCGGATACCTTAACGCCATCCCAAATTACAGCAACATCATCGGTTGCAGCTTTACATTCAACCTTGAACCAAAGACGAGTGTCGTGAGTGTCTTCTTCGAGGCTGTTAAGAGCAGCGAAGGTTACCTTATCTTCAGCTTCATCGAGCTTGTAGATGGTTGCTTCATCTTCTGTGTTGTTCCAAGTTTTAACTTCGGGGTTAACTGTTACGCCGATAATATCTGCGCCGTTAACATCAAGAACACCCTGAACGCCGCCAACTACATTAGCGTTATCTTTAACGCGAACATCAACAGTGAAGGTATCTCCTGCTGTAATAGAAGTTGGGCTTTGTGCAATTACTGCAACGCTGTTATCTTCAGCGGAAGCAGTGAATACGAGGCAGCTTACCAACATTGCGAGGGTAAGTGCAAGTGCGATGAACTTTTTCATAAAAAATTCCTCCTTATGACCTTATGTAAAATAATTTAACTGTGCCATTTTTTGGACGACACAAAACCAATAGAGACAATATGCCCCTAATATTTTACATCATTATAGCATTATAACTCTCGTTTGTCAAGACTTTGAGCGTTGAAATATATGTACAAAATGAACCTTAATAATTTGTTTATGTTGCCAATGGGAACAAATTGCTCTTTTCAACGAAATATCTTTATATTTGTTATATATATTATAAACTATTCCTTTATTTTTTGCAAGTTTTATGTTAGAATGTTTTAAAACAATTTTGGAGGACTTATTTATGCCTTTTGAGCTTAACCTTACGGTTAGTGCACACGATATTGACACCAACTGTGTGGCAACCCCTACAGCGGTTGTTAAATATATGATGGAAGCCGTTGACCGCAACATGCTAAAGTGCGGCCCTACATACCAGGAGCTTATGAATTCAGGACTTAGTTTTGTTGTTAGCCGAAACGCCGTTGAGGTGTTAAGACCACTTAAGGAATACGAAAAGATTACCGTTTCTACCTGGGCTACACCTTCAAAAAGCTTTTCATTTCCAAGAAGCTATGTCATTTATGCGGGAGATGAAATTGTTGCAAAAGGGCTTGCTATTTGGGCTTTGATAGACACTAAAACCGGTAAGCTGGTACGGGGCAGTGATTTCAGTGTCCAAAGCTACGGCACAGGGGATGAAATTGAGTTATCGGTTCCCTACCGCTTCAAATTACCGAAGGATATGCCATTAACACTTTGCGAAAAAAGGATTGTTCACTATTCGGATGTTGACAGAAATTTTCATATGAATAACACAAAATACTATGATATGCTGTTTGACTATATTCCCGACAGAGAAAAAATATATATGAGTTCCTGCCTTATTAACTATGTTGGCGAGGCGCCTTTAAACAGCGAGGTTAGTATTTTTATAAGCGAACCCGAAAAATGTGAAAGTGGAGAAACCGTTTACTACTTTAAGACCGAAATAAATGGCAACACCAATATTGAAGCCAAGGTAGGAGTTCGAAATATTTAATATGAATAATAATTTAAAAGGAACCTTAATATTACTGCTTACCGCCTTTATTTGGGGAAGCGCATTTGTTGCCCAAACCGATGGTATGAATTATGTTGGGCCGCTTACATTTTTATCCGCAAGATTTTTGCTGGGCGGAATAGTGCTTTGCCCTGTTATATTTTGTATGCGCCGTTTTGCAAAACTCAAAGATGCTGCCGCTATCCCCTTTTCGGCAGAGCTTAAAAAGGCTTTGCCCGGCGGAGTTTTTTGCGGACTGCTTTTAGGTATTGCTTCGGCACTACAGCAATACGGGTTACTTTTTACATCGGTTAGTAAAGCAGGCTTTATAACCACTTTATATGTTATATTTGTACCGATTTTCAGCCTTTTTGCGAAAAAGAAGCTTGGCGCCAACCTTTGGCTGGCCGTAGCCCTTGCAACGGTTGGGCTTTACCTTCTTTGCGTTAACGGACAGGCCGCATTTTCACTTGGTGATTCCCTTGTTTTTGTTTGCGCTGTGTTTTACGCATTGCAAATTATGGCAATTGACAAATTTGTTGGCTCTACAGAGCCGATACTGCTGTCTTCCATACAGTTTTTAACGGTTGGTATTGTTTCGGCGCTGCCTGCAGTAATTATTGAGCAGCCCTCTATAACGGCACTGGCTACAGCCTGGTTCCCCATTGCTTATGCAGGTGTGCTGTCAAGCGGAGTGGCCTACACACTTCAGGTTGTAGCGCAAAAATTTGCAGACCCCACCGTTGCGGCCATTACTATGAGCTTTGAATCGGTTTTTGCAGTTTTATCGGCCGCGGTTCTTCTTAGCGAACGCCTTTCTTTAAAAGAGGGTATGGGCTGTATTATTATGTTTGGCGCAATAATCCTGGCACAAATACCAAGCGGATTTTTTAAACCGAAGAAACAGGAGTGTGATTAGCGTGAACAATCACGCTAATACACAATATAGGGACGGCGTGTTGCTGCCAGCATAGTGGCAACCGCAACACATGCCGATTTAATCTCCGACTGCCGCTGCAGGAGATTTTAATGCCTATTTGTGCTAGCGCTTCAGCGGCAGAATGGAGATTAATATGAAAACTAAGCTTTCGGCACGTTTTTGGTGTGCAATTACCCTTTTCAGCCTTATAGGTCAGGTTGCATGGGTTGTTGAAAATATGTATTTCAACGTATTCATATATAAAATGTTCAACGCATCGGCCGCCGATATTTCGGCTATGGTTGCCGCTTCGGCTGTTGCCGCTACACTTACCACCGTGTTTATGGGGGCACTGTCTGACCGAATTGGTAAAAGAAAATTATTTATTTGTACGGGATACATCCTTTGGGGTGTTTCGATTTTTTGCTTTGCCTTTTTAAAACTTGATGTTATAAATGCCCTTTTCCCTGCTGCTGTTTCGGCTGCGGCGGTTGGAGTTTCGCTGGTTATTATATTTGACTGTATTATGACCTTTTTTGGCTCTACTGCCAACGATGCCGCCTTCAATGCCTGGATTACCGATTCTACCGATGACACAAATCGCGGCTCGGTTGAGGGCATAAACGCTATGATGCCGCTTGTGGCTATATTAGTGGTATTTGGCTCGTTTATGTTCTTTGATTTGGAAAAAAGTAGCAGCTGGTCTATAATTTTTTCTATTATAGGCGCGGTTGTTTTAGCTGTTGGCATTCTTGGCTTATTCCTTATAAAGGACAGCAACACTCCCCCTGTTAAAGAGGGTTATTTGCACTGCATTTTCTACGGCTTTAAGCCTTCAACCATTAAGGCTAACCCCATTCTTTACATAGTTCTTGCTGCATTTACGGTGTTTAATATTTCGATACAAATATTTATGCCCTACCTTATTATTTATTATGAAAAAAGCCTTAAAATGGCCAACTATGTATTTATTATGGCGCCTGCAATTATTATTGCTTCGGTTGTAACGGCACTTTGGGGCAAGGTTTACGACAAAAAGGGCTTTGGCTTTGCAGTGAAACTCTCCCTTTTGTGGCTTTGCCTTGGATATATTGTGCTTTACCTTACAAGAACAACCCTGCCCGTATTTATAGGTTCACTTTTAATGATGTGCGGATACCTTGCAGGCATGGCGGTGTTTGGTGCCATGATTCGTGAATACACACCCGAAAACAAGGCGGGTATGTTCCAAGGGCTTCGCATCTTTTCGCAGGTACTTATTCCCGGAGTTTTTGGCCCTGCTATTGGCGCCGCTGTGCTTAAAAATGCCGAGGTTATTGTAAATAACGATGGCACAACCTCGTTTTTACCTAACGAAAACATATTTTTAGCAGCTCTTGTGGCTGGGCTTGCGCTTATACCCGTTCTTCTTATAATATTTAAAAACCAAAAACCTAAGTTTGAGCGACTTTATACCCCGTTTGAAGAAGAAAAGAGTGAAACACCTTGGAACGAATACCCAAGGCCCCAGCTTAAAAGAGATTCTTTTATTTGTTTAAACGGAAAATGGAGCCTTAAAATAGAACGCCACGGCAAAACGGCGGCCGAAGGAGAAATTCTTGTTCCCTTCCCATTGGAGTCGCCACTTTCGGGCTTTGAGTACACAAAAAAGAAAAATGATGTTTTGGTTTATTCAAGACAGTTTTCGGTAGAAAACTCCAAAAAAATAATTTTGCATTTTGGCGCGGTTGATACCGAGTGTGAGGTTTTTGTTAATGGAAATTTAGCAGGTTCACATATTGGCGGATACCTGACCTTTGAATTTGATATAACCGAATACTTATGCCAAGGCGAAAACACCCTTACCGTTCGCGTAACAGATAAGCTGGATAAGGAGCTGGCCTACGGCAAGCAGTGCGAAAAGCGCGGTGGTATGTGGTATACCCCAACAAGTGGAATTTGGCAAACGGTTTGGCTGGAGCAAGTGCCCGACAGTTATATTAAATCCATAAAAATTACACCCGACCTTACGGGTGCCAATATTGAGATTTTTGGCGGTGAAGAGGAAAAAACAGTTGTTTTCGAGGGCGAAGAGATTAAATTCAGGGGTGAAAACATAAGACTTTGCCCTAAAGAACCCAAGCTTTGGAGCCCCGAAGAGCCTAACCTTTACGAGTTTGAAATTTCCTCGGGAGAGGACCGTATTCAGTCTTACTTTGCGCTTAGAACAATAAAGGCCGAGGGTAAAAACCTGCTTTTAAACGGAAAGCCTTATTTCTTCCACGGACTTTTAGACCAAGGCTATTTTAGTGATGGTATTTACCTGCCTTATAGTGCCAAGGGTTATGAGAACGACATTCTTTCTATGAAAAAGCTTGGATTTAATATGCTTAGAAAACATATTAAAATTGAGCCCGCCCTTTTCTACTACTACTGCGACAAGTACGGTATGGTGGTTTTTCAGGACCTTGTTAACAGCGGAAAATACAGTTTTTTAATTGATACAGCACTACCCACCATTGGCCTTAAAAAGGGTGTTTCACACAGGGCAAGTCGCCGCAGAAGAGAAACCTTTATAGAGGATACAAAAGGAACTTTAGAGCTTTTACACAACCACCCGTGTGTTTGCTATTACACCTTATTTAACGAGGGTTGGGGTCAGTTTGATGCTGCAAATATGTACCGTATGGTTAAAGAGTTAGAGCCTGCCAGAGTTTGGGATGCTACCTCGGGCTGGTTCCAAACGGGCGAGAGCGATGTTTTAAGCGAACATATTTACTTTAAGAAGTTAGCGCTCAAAAACGATGGAAGACCCCTTGTGCTTTCGGAGTTTGGCGGTTATTCCTACAATGTAGAGGGCCACTCCTTTAACACAAAAAACACCTACGGATATAAATTCTTCAGCAACCGAGAAGAATTTAACACAGCTATTAAAAGGCTGTATTTAGATGAGGTTATCCCCGCCATATTAAACGAGGGGCTATGTGCTGCGGTGCTTACCCAAGTTAGCGATGTTGAGGATGAAACCAACGGTCTTTTAACCTATGACCGACAGGTGCTTAAGGTTGATGAAGATACTATGAAGAGTACCTCTGATGCGCTGTTTGAGGCTTTCTACAAGGCAAATAACTAGTTGACACCGCATTTTGGCGGCTGTATAATTCTTTTGGTGAAAAAAATGGATAAAAAAATTCTTACAATTCAAGATATTTCCTGCTTTGGGCAGTGCTCCTTAACGGTTGCCTTGCCGATTTTATCGGCTTCGGGAATTGAGACTGCAGTGCTGCCTTCGGCTGTGCTTTCCAACCACACCGCCTTCAGTGAGTTTACCTTTTGCGATTTAAACGACCAAATGCCAAGCATAAGAAATAGCTGGGAAAACCAAAAAATAAGTTTTTCGGCTGTTTATACCGGATATTTGGGTAACGCCAAACAAATTGACTTTGTTAAGGACATTATGCAAAGCAGACTGGATGCGGCAGGGGTTAAAATAGTTGACCCTGCTATGGCCGATTTAGGCAAGCTTTATACCGGCTTTGATGAGGCTTATGTTGAAAAAATGAAGGAGCTTTGCGGTATTGCGGATATTATTCTTCCCAATATAACCGAGGCCTGCCTGCTTACCGGTATACCTTACAAGGACAGCTTTGACAAGGATTTTGTTGAGAAACTTATTTCGGCGCTTAAAGACCGTTTTAAAGCAAAAATTGTGCTTACCGGTGTTGGCGTTAAAAACGGCACAACAGGTGTTGCTGTTTTTGATGGAGCCTGCACACAGTATTACGAACACACAAAAATAGGCTTGGGCAGCCACGGCACGGGAGATGTTTATGCTTCGGCCTTTACGGGTGCATTTATGCACGGCAAAACTATTTTTGAGGCCGCAAAAATTGCGGCTGATTTTACGGTATTGTGCATTAAAGCTACCGAGCCAGAACACTGGTACGGAGTAAGATTTGAAAAATGTCTGCCCGACCTATATAATATGCTGAAATAAAAAAGAACCGCAACTGGTGTTGCGGTTCTTTTTTTATTTATTGATAATTTTCTTCAACCTTTTGGAAGCCCTAATTCTGAGATTAAAAAAGCCAATACCTGCTTTTCTGAAAATATTGGTTTTTGTCCAGGCCTTTTTGTAAAGCAGATAACCCTTTGAACTAAGAACAATAGTTTTTTTGCCACGAATTACAGCAATTGGCAATGCAATAATTTGCTGATTTGTTATGCCCTTTTCCTGCAGGGTTTGGTTATCTCCCATAAGGGTAAACTCGCCGTTTTCTATTGCTACAACACGGTGAAGCACATATTGACCGTTTGTTCTTTTATAAAAAATCATATCGCCAATACTTACACTCTCGCCCTTGTAGGCGGTGAGTACAATGGCATCTTTTTGGTTTCTTATAAGCGGATACATACTGTTACCTGCTGCCGAAACTATAACCTTCTTGCCTTCAGCCAGAAGGGAGGTTATAACGGGAGCGAGGTCGTCTATTGAGTATTGTTTTTGTATTGGCATTATAACTTATCCATCCAACAAATTATTGTTATAAAGTAGCTGCAGAAAGGCTTGTGCATCCCCTTTTGCCTCTTCCTCGCTAAGGCTATAGACTTGGGTTAAGGTTAGCACGATTTCCTCTTTTGTAGCGCCCTTTTGCAGCGCTTCAAATATTAGCTTGGCGCTGCCGTTTAAAGACACCGCACGCCTTAAATCGGCGGTGTCTTTATAGAGATAGATGGCAACGGTTTCGTTTGCTATTTGCTTTAAAACATAGTTGTTTTTAAGTTTCATTTTATTTAACCGGGCTTATCTTAAACTCAAATACAATCTGCTTATCGGCAAATTGATATTTTTCCATAAGAGCAGGTCCGCAGGAGTTGGAGCCCAAGCCTGAATCCTTATAGTCTATTCTGAGATGAACCTTTCCATCGGACTTGAGTTCATCGGTATGATTAGCGGCTTCGAGCATTTCGGCATCATAATTTGATACGTTTGCTTCAAATGCCTTACCTGTAAACTTAATGCCGCCTATGGTAAGCTCGCGAACACCAAAGTGGTTGCCGTGCTCTTGAGGGCGAACATAATTTACATATTCCTTATCGGCATTGGATTCATAATAACCCATAAGAGAGCCGTGATGAGCATCGTTATAGCTTTCCCAGGGGCCGAAGCCGAAGTATGAGAAATCTTTATTATCGGGGGTTAGGATGAACTCGAATCCGAGTCTGGGCAGCCAGTGAACATCGGCACGGATTTCGCCGCCGAGCATAAAGCTAACCTCGCCGAGCGTGTTAACCGAAACATCGAGCTTGTAGTTGAAATAAGGCATACGGGAGATGCCCGACAGTGCGCCATCTACAACGATATGGTTATCGCTTAGCGTACAGTTGTAAACCTTAGAGAAGTGGCGGTTGAGGTCCTCGCCCTGCCAGATGTTATCGTTACCCCAGTAAACTCTTACATTTCTTTCGTTATCGGTGGGGGCGCGCCAGGAGGTAAGCTTGGTTACACCTGCAAGATTTTCCTTACCGTTCACCTTCATAGATGTAAAGTTACCGTAGTGCTTGGAGAAAACATACTCAAAGTTTTCGCCCTTAATTATAATGTCGTGTGCGGTTTCGGTAAATTCGGGAGCAGTAAGACAAACAGGTTCGGCAATCTGCTTCATTGGGAGCTCGTGCTGGGTTCTTGCCCATTCCTTGCCATCTTTATAGAGGTAGCAGGTCAGGAATGCACCAAGCTTACCCGAAAGTGCGGGAACTTCAATGTTAACATCGCATTTAGCGTGGGGGGCAAGGTCGAGAGTAAGCTTCTTTTCCTCTACAGTTTCGCCATCAAGCTCTATTTTAACAACCAGTTCGTATTCGTTAAGATTTGTAAAATCAAGGCGGTTAGTAACGGTAAGAACGCCGTTTTCAAAGGCGGTGCGCATAGGCTGATATGCCGCTTTAACCTCGTAAGAGCCTGCCTTTAAGGAACGGTCGGAGAATACCATACCATCGCAACAGAAGTTACCGTCGTGGGTCATTTCGCCCTCGAAGTCTCCGCCGTATTTTTGTACGCCGTCAACAATAACGGTGTGGTCTGCCCACTCCCAGACACAGCCACCAATGAGCTTATCGTGAGCATCGAACATTTCGTTATAGTCGTAAACATCTCCGGGGCCGTTACCCATTGCGTGAGAGTATTCGCAAAGGAATACGGGCATATTTATCTTGGGGTCGTTAGCAAAGCCTTCTATACCTGGCACTGAGGAGTACATTCTTGAATTTACATCTGCATTTTCAATAACGCCCTTACGTGAAGCATCTTCACAATGGGCAAGTCTGCCATCGCCAAGACCACGGATATAATCTACCATTGCCTTGTGGTTGGGGCCATGTCCGCTTTCGTTACCGGTTGACCACATAATGATAGAGGGGTTGTTGCGGTCGCGAAGAACTGCGCGCTCCATTCTTTCAACAAATTCCTTTTTCCAGTCGGGCTTGGTGCAGGGCCATTCGGTGCTTTCAGCATCGTAAGCATAGGGAATATCCGACCTTCTTCTTACTGCGCCGTGGGTTTCAATATCGGTTTCAAGAATTACATAGAAGCCAAGGCGGTTACAAAGGCTTAAGAAATAAGGCGTGGGAGGATAATGAGAGGTGCGAATACAGTTAATATTGAGTTCCTTCATTAAGCGAAGCTCGTTCTCTAGCTCTTCATTGGTTTCGCACCAGCCCTTGGTGGGGTGGGTATCGTGGTGGTTTACACCGTGTAGCTTAACCGAATTGCCGTTAATAAGAAGCTGATATGTAGAAGAAATCTCTATTTTGCAGAAACCTGTTTCGATTTCGATGATTTCGCCATCTTTTTCGAGCTTTACGGTATAAACATAGGGCTTTTCTGCATTCCATAAAACGGGGTTTTCTACCATAATTTCGGTTTTTTCGCCCGAGGCTGTGCCGATAGCCTTGCCCTCCATATCAAGAAGGGTTACATCGGCCTTGTCGCCTGCATTTACGGTTACCTTGCCATTGGCAGCAGTAACGTGAACATCTACAAGGTGTCCTTCAGGGCGCTGAAGAATATAGGTGTCGCGGAAGATACCGTTAAAACGGAAGAAATCCTGGTCTTCAAGATAACTGCCCACGCACCATTTTAAAACCTTTACGCGAAGGGTGTTTTTGCCCTGCTTAACATAGGGGGTAATATCAAATTCCGCCTGGAGATGGCTTCCCTGTGTGTAGCCTACATAAGTTTCGTTTACATAGACAAATGCGCAGGAAGAAACACCTTCAAGAACATAGTACACCTTGCCCCAAAGCTTATCTATTTCGAAGTCGCGTTCGTAAACACCGCAGGGGTTATCATCGGGAACGAACGGCGGGTCGTAGGGGTAGGGGTAGTTAATGTTGGTGTAGTTGGGGTTTTCATAACCGAGTGCCTGCCAGCAGGAGGGCACGGGAACGGTATCCCACTTTTCGATGTTTTCGGGAACATCGATATCGCGTGAGAAATAGGCAAAACGCCATTCACCGTTTAAGAGCTTATACTCGCTTTTACCCGAAGGGATATAGTAGCTTCTTTGGGGTAAACGATTTTCGCTGGTTTTTAAAATGTTTTCGTAAACTCTCATTTTTAAACTCTCCAATCGGAAGAATATTTTATTCAAGCAAATTATACATTTCCACTTTAACCTTTGTCAAGGAAATATATAATAAATATACTAAGATATTCAATTTAAAAAAATTCTTATTAAATTTTAAATTCACTCTTCTATTTTCAGGAATTCTTTGGTATAATAAGGTTACATATAATCTTTTAAAGGTGCGTTTTATGATTGTTACTATAGACGGGCTTAAAATTAACTATTTGGATGAGGGCGAAGGCACCCCTGTTTTACTGCTTCACGGTTGGGGTTCCTCGAACGAGGTTTACAGAGGCTTTATCAATACCCTTAAAGCTCGCTGCAGGCTTGTTGCCCCCGACTTCCCCGGTTGCGGCGGAAGTGAAACAATGGGCAGCCCTTGGACACTTCAGGACTACTGCGATTTTGTTCTTAAATTCATGGTGGCAGTTGGCCTTGAAAACCCAATTATGATGGGACACTCCCACGGCGGCAGGGTTACAATGTATATGGCGGCTACCGGTATGGTAACGCCACCAAAAATTGTGCTTTTAGATGCTGCCGGGCTTATTCCGAAAAAGAGTTTTAAGCAAAAGTTCAGGGCAAAAAGCTTTAAGGTAATTAAGGCTGTGCTAACCTTGCCTGTTATAAAGAAGTTTTCGGGCTCGCTTTTAGATAAGGCCAGGCGCCATTACGGCAGTGCCGACTACAATGCCGCGCCCGAGGTGCTGCGAAAAACCTTGGTTTCGCTTGTTAACACCGATATCCGTGAGGTTTTACCAAACATTAACTGCCCTACCCTGCTTATTTGGGGCGAAAACGATACTGCTACCCCGCTTAGCGATGCTAAAATTATTGAAAGCCTTGTTAAGGATGCGGGACTGTGCGTAATTAAGGGCACGGGGCATTTTTCCTTTGTGGAGCGCCCGTTTGAGGCTAACGCAATAATAAACAGTTTTATTTAGAGGTTTTGTTTTATGTACTTACCTATTCTTGCTATGGCAGTTGCCGTAGTTTCGGGACTTTTGGGTCTTGTAAGACAATACCAAATGCTGCAGCAAAATTCTTACTTTGCTTCGCGTTATTTTGGTTGGCTTAAAGGCAACATTTCAGTATTTCCCACCATTTTAAAGAGCTTTGTGGTAATTCTTGCCGTTTGGGCGGTATTTTTGGGCTTTGAAACACTTAAAAACAGCCTTACCCTTTTTGCCGCGGTGGCCCTTTATTTCGGTTGGAAGAGTGCTTCCCTTAATGCCGCTTCCATTAAACGGCTGGTTTATACCGCAAGGGTTAAAAGAATGTTTGCTTTTGCCTTGGTGCTGCTTTTATTGCTTGGTGTTTTAGGCCTTGTTTTAGGCGGCGTTTGGGGCTCGGTGCTTTTGGCCGCACTAACCCTGCTTACAATATTCCCCGAAGTGCTTTGCCTGCTTTCCTTAATTGCCTTAAAGCCGATTGAAAAAGCTTATGCC
>JAGBGJ010000079.1 GCA_017936045.1 Clostridia bacterium | reverse complement strand
TAGGTCTTCTTAAAACAGGTGGATATGTTACCGCTGATAAGGATGGTTATTTAAGCCTTACCGAGGTTGGGCTGGAAACCGCCGAAAAGATTTTGGTGCGCCACAAGGTTATTACCGAGTATTTGATTAAGCTTGGTGTTTCGGCAGACACCGCATCAAACGATGCCTGTAAAATAGAACACGTTATTAGCGATGAATCCTTTAACGCAATTAAAAATAATTTATAAAATTTCGGCAGGCACTTTTGTGCCTGCCGTTTTTATTATTCATTAACGAAACCGTATTCACTGAAAAAAGCATCTATATCTTCAACTGTTGATAGGGCGCGCGCTTTTTCGGCCGCAAAACCTATTAGATGGTTTTTAACAGATATATCAATGTCTGCAGCACAGAAACCGGTATAGGTATCGCTTAAATACTCATACAATTCTTTAACTATGCCGTAGTCTCCACCGCCATGACCCGATACTATGCTTTCATCCATACTTGCAATCGGTATGGTGTGCTGTTTCCTATCTTCAAAGGTATAAACCAATATTTCCGAACCCCTGGCATAAGCAGTAAGCTCGCCCTTGGTACCAAAGATGCGAATATATCTTCCACCCTGATTAAAAGCATTCATTGTGAATGATGCTGTTATTCCGTCAGCAAACTCCATATTAACAACCTGATGGTCTACAACATCATTATTAGCCTGATAAACACAAAGGCCGTAATCAGTAGTTTGAAGCGCTGTCATAACCTCATCATCGGTGGGGATATCGGTTTTTGCGATACCTTTTGTGCAAGCACCTCTGAACCAGGTGTTTTTCTTATCATCGTAATACAGCTTTTTGCAGTTGTACGGACAGGTTTCTTCTATCGGGCAGCCACCATCTATACAACGAATTGGTGCACCCTTGGGTGCGTTTTCGCTTCTGAAATAAGAAAGTCTTCCAAAAGACTGAACCTTTTTGCAGGGTTTATCCAAAAGCCACTGTATAATATCTATATCATGACAGCTTTTTGCCAGTAGCATTGGGGTAGTTTCGGCTGCGGAATGCCAATTTCCTCTAACATAGCTATGGCTTTGGTGCACATTTCCCACCGCTTCAACATGGACAACCGACATTACAGCTCCAATAATACCATCCATCAAGAGTTGTTTAACCTGCTTGAAAAACGGAGAATAACGCAACACATGACAAACTAAAACCTTAACGCCTTTTGCTTTGGCGGCAAGAGCAATATCTGCACACTCCTGTGCGGTTTGTGCAACGGGTTTTTCAAGCAAAATATTATAGCCTAGCTCTATTGCTTTCATTGCAGGTTCATAATGCATATCATCCAATGTACTGATTACAGCAAAATCAGCCATTTTAGGTTTGTTTAAGATATCTACCCACGAATTAAAGCACATTTCATTGGGGATATTATGTAGCTGGGCAACCGACTCTCTTCTTCCCTTAACAGGCTCGGCCACTGCAACTACCTTGAACTTATCTGGGCACTTGCCCATAAGTTCGGAATATTTTGAGCCGCGATTTCCCGCACCAATTATGATAGCCGAATAAATCTTCATAACTATTCCCCTTTCATACAACAAGGTTGTTTGACATCATATTATCATACTGTTTTTTAATATGCAAGATTAAATTACCTAAAAAAAGCCGCGGTATACCCGCGGCTTTTAATTATTTATCGCTCATTAATTTAACAAGGACTGCTTTTTGGGCGTGGAGGCGGTTTTCGGCTTCGGCAAAGATTTCTTCTGCATGTTCTTCGAATACCTTTGCAGTTATTTCCTCTTCCCTATGGGCCGGCAGACAGTGCTGAACAATTGCATCCTTTGCAGCAACGGCCATAACGGCATCGTTAATCTGATAGCCGGTGAAGACCTTTTCGCGTTCTGCCTTTTCATCTTCTTGACCCATTGATGCCCAAACATCGGTATAGATAACATCGGCATCCTTTGCGGCTTCGAGTATATCTTCAGTGCAAAGGAACTCGCCGTTTTCACTAGCCCATTTCATAATTTCGGCATCGGGCTGATAGGCATTGGGGCAAGCAACAGCTACCTTCATACCCATTTTAATTCCGCCGACAATAAGGCTGTTTGCCATATTGTTACCATCGCCGATATAGCACATTTTCTTGCCTTCAAAATTGCCCTTAAACTCACGGAAGGTCATAAGGTCGGCAAGCACCTGACAGGGGTGGCAATAATCGGTAAGTCCGTTAATAATGGGAATAGAGCCATATTCAGCCAACGCTTCAACCTCAGCCTGTTCGAAGGTTCTAATCATAATACCATCAAGATAACCCGAAAGAACGCGGGCGGTATCTTCCACTGGCTCTCCGCGACCGATTTGAAGGTCTCTGCTGGAGAGGAAAAGGGCTGAGCCGCCAAGGTCATACATACCAACCTCGAAGGAAACGCGGGTTCTGGTAGAAGATTTTTGGAAAATCATACCAAGGGTTTTACCCTTTAAGTAATGATGTTCGATGCCGTGCTTTTTCTCGTACTTAAGCTGGTCGGCAAGGTTTAGAATATCGGTAATCTCCGCTTTGGAGAAATCCATTAATTTAAGTAAATGTTTAGCCATTATTTTGCACACTCCTTAATTACATTAACAGCCGTTTCGAGTTCTTCAGCAGTAATATTCAGCGGCGGAAGCAGGCGCACCTTGGTTTTAGCTGTTAGCACAAGCACACCTTTTTCCCTGCACAGAGTAACTATTCCCTTAGCATCTTTTTCGGTTTCAAGGCCAACCATAAGTCCCATTCCGCTAACCGTTTTAATGCCCTTGGCACCACTGAGCTCACTGAAGATATATTCACTTTTAGCCTTAACATCGGCTAAAAGTTTATCATCAATTCTTGAAATGATATTATAGGCACCTGCACAGCAAACGGGGTTTCCGCCAAAGGTTGAACCGTGAGAACCTGGGGTTAAAACATTTTCGGTTTTAGCGCCCAGCATTGTAGCGCCTATGGGGAGTCCGCCGCCAAGTCCTTTTGCAGTTGTAACAATATCGGGGGTAATGCCGAACTGCTGAAAAGCATAAAGGCTGCCTGTTCTTCCGTTACCGGTTTGAACTTCATCTATAACTAAAAGAACATCGTTTTTGTTGCAATAATCGGCAATATCGGTTACAAAATTCTCATCTAATTTCATAACGCCGCCCTCGCCTTGGACAAGCTCCATCATAATGGCGCAAGCGTTGTTTTCTTCAATTAATCTGATAGCCTCTGCTGTATTATTTGCCTCGGCATAAACGAAACCTTCGGTAAAGGGGCCAAATTCGGTATGGAAGGAATCTTGCCCTGTTGCGGCAAGAGTTGTAACTGTTCTGCCGTGGAAGGACTGCTTTAGGGTAACAATCGTACTTCTGCCCTCTCCATACTTATTAAAGCTGTAGCGACGGGCAGTTTTAATAGCGCACTCGTTAGCTTCGGCTCCCGAATTTGAAAAGAAAACTTTTTTCATTCCGGTCTTGCTGCAAAGAAGCTCGGCAAGCTTGGCGCAGGGTTCGGTATAGTAAAGGTTTGAGGTGTGGGCTAATTTATCGAGCTGAGCCTTTACAGCACTATTCCATTCATTATCACACACGCCAAAAACATTTACGGCAATGCCTGTACCCATATCTATGTACTCTTTACCGTTTGTATCAAAAAGCTTTGCACCCTTACCATGGTCGAGCTCTACCTGAAAACGACCGTAGGTAGAGGCAACATAGGTATTATCAAGAGAAGTTATGCTCATTCAATTAACCTCCGTAGAGCATTGTGCCGATACCCTCGTTTGTGAGGGTTTCAATAAGCAGCGAATGCGGTACTCTGCCATCGAGCATAAATACTCTGTTTACACCCTGGCGAATAGCTTCAACACTGCATTCAACCTTGGGAATCATACCGCCCGAGATTACTCCCTCGCGCATAAGCTGAGGTGCTTCGCTGACACAAACGCTGGAAATAAGGGTTGATTCATCATCCTTATCACGAAGAAGACCAACTATATCGGTCATAAGGAAGAGTGCTTCGGCACCAAGTGCGGATGCAATTCTTGCAGCTGCTGTATCGGCATTAATATTGTAAACATTACCCTCTTTATCGCAACCAACGGTTGAAATAACGGGGATATAGCCTTTATCCAGCAGGTCTGTTACAGGTTCAATGTTAATATCGGTAATTTCGCCAACAAAGCCAAGGGCGGGGTCTTTAATTTCAGCCTCGATAAGGTGGCCATCCATACCCGAAAGGCCAACCGCCTTACCACCGCTGTTTTGAAGGTGGTTAACAAGGGTTTTATTGATTTTACCCGCAAGAATTTGAAGAACGATATCGGCGGTTTCGGCATCGGTTACGCGAAGGCCGTTAACGAACTCACTCTTTTTACCGATTTTACTGAGCATACTGGAAATTTCAGGGCCGCCGCCGTGAACTAAAACAGTCTTAATGCCAACTGTGTTTAAAAGCACAAGGTCGCCCATAACGGCATTTTTAAGTTCTTCGTTTATCATAGCGTTGCCGCCGTATTTAACAACAATTACTTTGTTATAGTACTTTTTAATGTAAGGCAGAGCGTTAACAAGAATCTCTGCTCTTTGAGCATTTGTTATCATTTTATATCCTCTTTAAGTTCTATAATCTCCATTGATTTTTACATAATCATAGGTAAGGTCGCAACCCCAGGCAAGGGCTGACGCACTGCCGCAGTTAAGGTTTATAAGAATTTCAATTTCATTTTCAAGCAAAATCTCTTTTGCGATTTCTTCAGAGAAATCCACACCTGCGCCGTTTTGACAAACAACAATTTCGCCTGCCTTGGATTTAAAGGAAACATCAATTTTAGTAACATCAACATCGGCACCACTGTAGCCTATGGCACAAAGCACACGACCCCAGTTTGCATCGGCACCGAACATTGCTGCCTTTGTGAGAGATG
>JAGBGJ010000078.1 GCA_017936045.1 Clostridia bacterium | reverse complement strand
GGATTTGCGAGTATTTTAACAAAGCCACGGCAGTAAATTCTTATCCCAAAATCTGATTCGAGTTTGGATGCTTTGGCTACGGTAACAAAGCTTGTGAAAACTGTCAAACACGAGAGGAGAACGCTTTATGAAATTGCGCCCACCCGCATATCCGCTAATCACAGTTGACCCTTATTTTAATATTTGGTCTATGAAGGATAATCTCGCCGAGGATGATACTCGCCTTTGGTCGGGAGACCGTGTAATGCTGCTTGGAAGAGCCAAAATTGATGGCGAAAAGTATGCGTTTATGGGCTCGGCAGAAGAAATGAAACTACCACAAATGAAGCAAATCTCGGTTGAAGTTACAACCTTTACCACCAAGTATGTTTTCGAGGCAGCAGGGGTAAAACTCTCTGTTGATTTTACAACACCGCTTTTGCCCGATGATTTAAATCTTGTATCCAGGCCCGTATCGTATATAAACACAACCGTTTCTTCGGTAGATGGCAAGGACCATACCGTAATTCTTGAAATAAAAGCAAGCGAAGAGTTTTGCATGGAAAACTACGAGGACCTCGGTGTTACGGTTGAAACAGTTAAGATTACCGATACCGTTAGTGCCATGAAGCTTGGCGGAATTGAACAGGCTGTTCTTGGCAAATCGGGGGATGGAATAGGAATAGATTGGGGCTATTTGTACCTTGCCGCTGAAAACGGAGAGCTCTCGGAAGATGAGGAGTTTAAACGTGTTTGTGTTTCGGCAAGAAAAACCCTTGATACAAACAAAAATAATCAGAGTCTTTTTGTTCTGGCCTATGATGACATTAAATCCTTGGTTTATTTCGGCGAGCAGCTGGATGCATATTGGAAAGCACAAGGAAGAACCATTGAACAGGAAATTGAAGCCGCGTTTTGTGAATATACCACCCTTATTTCCCGAACCGAAGAGTTTCACAAAAAGCTTGTAAGCGATGCAACGGCCGCAGGCGGAGAAAAGTATTCAGACCTCTTGGTTTTGGCTTTCCGCCAGGTAATTGCCGCCCATAAGCTGGTTTTAGATAAAGAAGGAAAGGTTCTTTTTGTATCTAAGGAGTGCTTCTCAAACGGATGTGCCGCAACGGCAGATGTAAGCTACCCCTCGATTCCTATGCTTCTGGTTTACAATACCGAGCTTGCCAAGGGATTAATGCGCCCAATCCTGCGCTATGCAGGCAGTAAAGCATGGCCATATCCCTTTGCTCCTCACGATGTCGGCAGATATCCCATACTCAACGGTCAAGCCTATAGTCGTGGCACAAAGCCGGGCTGGCAAATGCCTGTTGAGGAGTGCGGAAATATGTTGCTTATGGCTGCAGCCACAGCATTGGCAGAGCAAAAAACCGATTTTGTCGAAGAACACAAGGCTCTTTTTGACCTGTGGGCAGAGTATTTGCTTGAAAACGGACTCGACCCGACAAGCCAGGTTACCTCAGATGACTTCGCAGGGCACGTTGCACACAACTGCAATCTGTCTATGAAAGCTATTATGGCGCTTGGAGCATATTCAGAAGTATGCAATATGATGAGCTGCCAAGAAGCGGCCCAAAAGTATAGAAAAGCGGCCGAAGAAATGACCGAATATTGGATGAATAATTCCAAAAATGCAGATGGAAGCTATCGCCTCGCCTTTGATAGGGAGGGAAGCTACAGCCTTAAATACAATGCTGTATGGAATAAGGTTATGGGGCTTGAACTATTGCCTAAAGATGCAATGGAGCCCGAAATCAAAAGCTATATAAAACGCCAAAATCCTTACGGAATGCCGCTTATAGATAATTCCGATTTTACTAATTCGGGTTGGATTATTTGGTCGGCTACCATGGCGTCTTCACAGGCTGATTTTGAAGCACTTATAAACCCTGTTTGGACCTGCTTTAGCATTTCGCCCTCTCGCGTACCGCTACCTGACTGGTATTCTTCTATAACCTCAATCAAGCTTGCAGGTCAAAACCGTACGGTGCAGGGTGCATTGTTTATGAAATTGCTTGATTATAAAAAAATCTGCTTTAGGGGAAACAAAAATGGCTAAGGACTTATTAAAATTTGGTATAGTTGGAATTGGCGGAAGACCAAAGGCCTTTCTAAGCGCTTTTGAAAAGAGCGGAAAGGCGCGCCTTACCGCTGTTTGCGATATTAACCGCGAGGTAATGGATGAAAACACCAAAGGGCTGGATGTTGAAAAGTATACAGATTACGAAGAAATGCTGGATAAAGCCGATTTAGATGCAGTTATTGTCGGCACACCTATACAGCTTCACGTTTCTCAGTCTATTGCGGCACTTAAAAGAAACATTCACGTTTTCAGTGAAGTAACCGCAGGTGTTTCTATCGAAGAATGTAAGCAGCTTGTTGAAGCCTGTAAGAAATCAAAGGCTCAGTATATGCTCGGTGAAAATTGCAACTATCTTCGTTCTAATATGATTGTTGGCAATATGATAAAAGCAGGGAAGTTGGGCGAGCTTTTTTATGCCGAAGGCGAATATAACCACGATTGCCGCAACCTTATCCCCAAAACTCCCTGGCGCAAAACCTATACCTACGATGTTGCGGTAATAAGATACGGCACCCACTCTTTGGGCCCTATCCTTTCTTGGTTTGAAAACGACCGTGTCGAGTCGGTGTGCTGTGTTGGAAGCAATGCTGCCGTAATGCATACCGATGGCAAGCCGCTTGGGGATTCAACCTGCTATATTATGCTTTGCAAAACCGAGCAGGGCAGACTTATTAAAATTAAAAACAACCTGACTTCTCCTCGCCCTTACGGACTTAATTACACACTTGAGGGAAGCCTCGGAGCATTCACAAGCTACAGGCTCGAGGACCAGCAGAACAACCCCGACCACATTTGGTTTGAGGGCAAGTCGCCGAAAACTCAGTGGGAGGACATTTCTCTCTATGAAGAGGGCTTTGTACCTGAAATCTGGAGCACCCATTCGGGTGAAAACAGCACCAAAGGTCACGAAGGTGCCGATGTTATTACAATGATAGCCTTCATAAACGCTGTCTACGATGGTACAAAGGTACCCATAGATGTTCATATGGCTATGGATATGACCTTACCGGGTCTTGTCAGCCAGCAATCAATTAAAGATGGCAGCAAGTGGCTTAGCGTTCCGAATTCCAGAGAATGGTAATAAAAAGGTCCAAGGAAAACGTTCCTTGGACCTTTTTTAATTTCTAAGTTTAACAACGGGCGAGTCGTTTACAACAACAATGGAATCTGCCGGCTTTTTATGTGGGTGAATGTTAATTGACAGTTCCAGTTCGGGGTCTTTGCGGAATTCCAACGGACTTTTCCCTGTATATTGTATAAACACGCGGTTAAAGGTTCTCACATTCTGAAAACCACAATCAAAAGCAATATCACTTATAGAAGCATCGGTTTCCTGCAAAAGAGATATGGCATTATCAAGCCTTAAAATATTGCGGTATTTAACAAAATTCATTCCAACATATTTTTTAAAAATACGCGAAAAATAGCCCGATTCAAGGTTGATACTGGCGGCCACCTGTTCAAGGGATAGCTCTTCCGATAAGTTTGCTTCCATAAAGCTAAGTGCTTTGGAAATAAGTGGGGTAATCTTTAAAGAAACTGCAGGGTCTCGAACAACAGGGAAGTGCCTTTGAAGCTTGTATAAATAGGTTTTAAGCGAGTTTTGTACAACCTTTTCATAAAACTCAGCTTGTGCGCTAAGTTCCATTTAAATTTCCGAAAACAGTGTTTCGGTCTGTTCAAGCATTCCCTTTTCTTTTAAGGTTTTAACCGTGAAATGCTGTGTTTCAAGCACAAGTGGGGCGCGCCTGCTTTGAACCAGGTCGGGATTAAAAAGAATAAATTCAAGAATGTTTTTGGCGGCATCCGTATCGCTGTAATGAACGCTTCCGCTCTGGCAGAGCAAAAGGTCCCCCTTTTTTAAAGAAAAAACCTGATTGTTAACAGTTATAACCGATGAGCCGTCGCGCACCCATATAAGTTCCACCTCGGTGTGCTGATGCGCCAAAAATGTCATATTTAAATAAGCCGAATGCCAAACCTCAAAGTCGTTTTGGTATTGTCTGATTTCCTGTACAGCCAAAAACATCACCTCTGGTAGTATTGTAACACAAAAAACAAAAAATGTCTATCAATAGTTGCATAATGGCGCGATTTTTTTGTTGTAATATGGTATATTTAAATAAAATATAATGCGAGAGGTGGCACCATATATGAATAACCCTCCCAGAATACTGGTTGTTGGCAGTTTTGTTATGGACCTTATTTGCGCCTCCAAGCGTTTCCCCCAAAGCGGAGAAACGGTTATGGGAACCAGCTTTTCTACCGCACCGGGCGGCAAAGGCGCAAATCAGGCGGTACAAGCGGCCCGACTCGGAGCAAACGTGTCAATGGTTGGAAAGCTCGGCAGAGATGACTTTGGAAGACAAATTCTTCGCTCTTTGGAAGACTCCAAGGTAGATACAAGCGGGGTTCTGTATTCCGAAACCTGCTCAACTGCCGTTGGTAATATTCAGCTTGAAATAACAGAGCAGGGCACAGCAAATCGAATTCTTGTTATTCCGGGCGCAAATATGGATATTTCGGTAGGCGAGCTCGACTTTCTAAAATCTAAAATCTCAAAATACGATATGGTAATTCTTCAGCTTGAAATACCAATGGAAATAAATGTTGCAGTTGCAAAAATGGCATTTGAAAACGGGGTACCCGTAATGCTCAATTCCGCACCTTCAGCTCCACTACCTGATGAGCTGCTTGCCTGCCTGACCTACATATCTCCCAACGAGCATGAGATTTCAGATATGACGGGCATTAAGGTAACAGATGTATCCTCAGCTAAGCAAGCTGCAGAGATAATGCTTAATAAGGGTGTGCAAAATGTGCTTATCACAATGGGTAAGCAGGGTGCAGTATTTGCAAACAAAGGCCATTTCTGGTCCAGTCCTTGTGTAGATTTTGGCGTAACGGTAGACCCAACAGCCGCAGGCGACAGCTTTGTAGCCGCATTTTGTACGGCAATTTGTCTTGGCGATACGGTTGAGCAAGCGCTTCTTTTTGCAAATCACACAGCAAGCATAACAGTATCCAGAATGGGTGCCCAGCCCAGCCTCCCCACGATAGACGATGTTGTTGCTTTTATGAGGCAAAACGGACACGATATTTCAAAGTACATATAGGGGGCAAGCAAAATGAAAAGCATTGAATTTTTTAAAGAAACTATAAGCACCGAAATGCATGCTGCACTTGAAGCAATAAATGAAGAAGCTCTTTTAAATGCGGCTCAGCTTATCTGGGATGCAGAAGCGGCAGGAAACCGCATACATATAACGGGCATTGGCAAGCCTGCACATATAGCAGGATATATGGCATCGCTTATGTCCTCAACCGGAACACCAACCTATTACCTTCACGGCACCGAAGCGGTGCACGGCTCCTGTGGACAACTCCGCGAAGGGGATGTTGTAATAGCAATTTCCAACAGCGGCGAAACGGCCGAGCTTAAGGCAACCGCTTTAGCTGTAAGAAATAACGGCTGTAAGGTTATTTCGGTTACAGGCAACCCCGAATCCTGGCTTGCAAAATTCGCCGATGCGCATATAACAGCCGCAGTTTCTAACGAGGGCGGCCCTTTAAACCGAGCACCGCGCGCATCAATTCTTGTAGAAACCCTAATGCTTCAAGCACTCTCGGTTGTTCTGCAGGATAAAAGAGCAATCACTCCGCAAGAGTATGTTAAAAGGCATCCGGGCGGCGCTCTCGGTCAGCTTCGTGATAACGAAAAATAGGAGGAAGAGTATGCTAAAAGGAATACCAACAGTAATTAATCCCGACCTGCTTAAAATTCTTATGGAAATGGGTCACGGGGATACCTTGGTTATAGGGGATGGAAATTTTCCCGCAGCGGCAAACGCAAAACGGCTTGTTCGTTGCGATGGCCAAACAGTTCCCGAAATGCTGAATGCAATTCTTAAGCTTTTTCCACTTGATACTCCTGATATGAAACCTGCCTGTGTAATGCAGACAGCACCGAATATGGAAAGACCGCCTGTTTGGGCCGAGTTCGAACAAATAATAGCCGATTACGAGCAGGGCGGCAGGGAGCTTACCGAAATAGAACGCTTCAGCTTTTATGAAGAGGCAAAAAAAGCCTACGCTATTGTATCAACAGGCGAAACCGCACTTTACGCCAACATTACTATTAAAAAAGGCGTAGTAATCTAGTTTGGAAAATTTTGAGGTATTGAGTGAAATCAATATACACATATATAATTAAGTTGGTTTGATTCTCGCCAACTTAAGGAAAGATTTGGTGAATTATATGGAAAACGAGAAAAAAGTTAAGGTTATAGAACATACTATATTCGATGGAAACGAAGGTTGGGTACATAACGACCATATGTATCGCCTTGCTTGTGCGGTACAAATTATTCAAGCCCCCGATGGAACCTTAATTGCAGGCTGGATGACAGGCGGAAATATGGAGCCTGCCGATGACCACATTGCAGTTTGCGCCTATTCCTACGATGGCGGCGAAACCTGGACCGAGCCGGTACCCCTTGTTGATAAGGCAGAAGATAACGGTGCCGCAGGACTTTTTGAAGTAGATGGCCGCCTTTACCAGATGGCTGCCCGTTGGGAAGATAACTACGGAATTTGGAGATATGTCCGCAAGGAATCTCTCGATAACGGTAAAACCTGGGTTAACGAGGTTCCCGTAAAGCTTATCGAGGGAGAGGGCCTCTCCTCATCTATGGGAAATATAATTCGCCTCCAAAACGGAGAGCTTATGGCTGCAATAAACACCATGCAGCTTAGAGATAAGCCTCTCGAAGCCGGCGTTGAAAGACTGGTATACGCTAAAACCGAGGAAGAGGCAGCCGCAATGTCTCCTCGCACAGAAGATGAAACCCACGCTATTTGGATGGATAAATATATTTACGGTATGGCAACCGCCTTGGTTAGCGAAGACTTAACCGAGTTTACACCTCTCGGCGGCTTTGCAAACCGTCCGCTTGGACTGCTGGAAGGTCAGATAATCCAGCTGAAAAACGGAAACCTTGCAATGATTGTAAGGGCAGAATGGGGTGGCTTCCTCTGGAGAAGCGATTCAACCGATAACGGCCGCACCTGGTGCGATGCTTATCCGCTTGATATCCCCAACCCCAGCACCTTGGCAACAGTGCTTCGCCTGCCCGATGGCAGAATTGCCCTGTTCCACAACGCCATAGGAAAGTTTGGCGAAAAATCCAGCCGAAACGTAATGTCCATTTGGGTAAGTAACGATGAAATGGAAAGCTGGTACATAAAGACCGATGTAATCTTCGGCGGTCAGAACGCATACCCCTGTCCCTATATTCTTCAGGATGGAAGAGTAGTCTTCACCTTCGATAAGGATAGGAGAATAGCAAAATTTGTCGAGGTTATAATACCCGACTAAAAAATAATAGCGCACAGGCGCACAAGAAATGGGAGGAACTATTATGAAAAAATTATTAGCAGTATTTTGTTCATTAGCAATTTTCTCAGTCTCACTTTTCAGCACAGGAATTTTCACACAAAATGTCTCTGCCGAAGCAGAAGCAACCGAAGAACGCTTCTTCCACAGCTTCGCAACCGCTGAAGACTACAATGCCAGTAAAAAATATGTAAATCCTAACGGCACTAATATAACCCTCAGTTATGATGAGAGCGAGGGCGCGCTTAAAGCCGTACCCACAACACCGGGTAAGGCAAATCATCAAGTTAGAATTGACCCAGCTCAGGGCAATACCGCAATTGATGTTGCCGATTATCCTGTTATTGCCTTTAAAATTAAATTTAACAATGTTCGCACACCTGCTTTTGGCGGAGTTAACATTGGTACAAACAAAACAACCCGTCCAAGCGGTAACACAGGCGGATATTTCTCATACGAAAAATTAGGTGGCAGCGCAAAGACAGGCGACTGGCAGTTAGTTGTTTATGATGGAACAAAGGATGTTTGGAAGGCAGAAGGAGATGCAAACGGTCAGTTCTGCGGAAAATTCGAAGGCTTAATTTGTCTTCTTACTGCAAATAGTCAAACTACAACCGCAGATGACATCTTTTGGATTGAATGGGCAGGCGCATTTAAAACCGTAGATGAGGTTTATGCTTTAGATAATGAAATGGTTACACCTACTCCATTCCTTTATGACTTTGAGGATGAAACAACAACAAACAACCTTATTAATAGTGGCGTAGTTGGAAATAACGGTTCAGGACTTTCTCGCGGTTATGATGCTACAGAGAAGGCTTTAAAACTCACCCCTACCGGCACAACAACAAATCAGTTTGTATTCCTTGCAGAAGCTAATGCAGCTTCTGTTGCCGACTATCCTGTAATTGCAATGAAGGTTAAATTCGAAGACCCAAGTGTTAATTTTGCAGGTATTTGGCCTGGAACAAATCGTGCATCGGGCAGCAAATATGCTTCAGGTCAATTTGCTACAGCTACATTTGAAACAGGAAACTATCAAATTGTTATATTTGATGGTACAGAACTCGCAAAAACCAGCACAACCTACACAGGAACCTGGTTTGGACTTCTTGGTCGACTTGCAGCAGACAACACAACCCTTACAGCCGAACAGGGCTGTTATGTACAGTGGGCAGGTGCATTTAAGACCATAGCAGATGCTTATGCTTACGATAACGATATTCCTTCTCCTTATTTTTATAACTTTGAAGATGAAAAGGAAACCGACAATCTTCTTAATAAGAGCAAGGTTGTAAGTAACGAAAGTTCCGGAATTAGCTTTAACTATGATTCTAATGAAAAAGCATTAAAGCTCACACCTTCAGGTACAACCGCAAATAAGTTTGTGTTCTTGTCTAAAACAACAGAAGCAGCCGTTGAAAAATATCCTGTAATGGCTATAAAAGTTAAATTTGCCGACCCGAGCATTAATTTTGCAGGTATTTGGGCGGGAACTAATCGTACTTCAGGTAGCAAGTATGCCGGAAGTCCTTTAGCTACAAACACAGTTGAAACAGGTGATTGGCAGCTTATAGTTTTCGATGGAAGCAAAAAAATATTCCCGGACACCAATTCTCAAGATGTTTACACCGGCACTTGATATGGTATGTTCTGTCGTTTAGCTTCAGATGGAACTACTCTTAATGCAAATCAAGGTTGTTGGGTACAATGGGCAGGAGTTTTTGAATCGGTTCAGGATGCTTATGCCTATGATAAACAGGTAGAAACTCCAATTTTCTATGACTATACAACTACTGAAAACTATAATTCATCAAAGGCTCGTTTAACTGCTACAAATTTGGAATATACGTTTAGCGAAGAATATTCCGCGCTTAAGGTTACCGCTTCCAATATAGGAGCAGTACAACACAGACTCACTGTTGGTCAACTTGGAAATGTTGATAACGCAAGCAAACGCATAAGTTCAATAGATTACCCTGTTGTTGCCGTTAAAATCAGGACTAATGAAGAAACTAGCATCACCTGTTGGAGCGGTATAAGAAAAAATAATTCAAGCGGAGTAAAGCAAGGTTCTGATTATCGTGAAACAGATAAGGTTACTGCTGCTGCCAAGTCAACCGATGATTGGAAAATTCTTACATTTAATTATAAAGACATTCTTAATAATTACACAACCGGTTCCGGATATGCTAGCTATTATTGGGCAGGATTCTTCCTACTTTTAACACCTGATAATACAGCAACTACCGCAACTCAGGAATGGGATATTCAGTGGTTTGGTATTTTCGATTCTGAAGCTTCGGCACTTGCTTACGATGAAGTTTATTTCGAGGATACAAACAGAACCGATATCGTTACTCCTGCTGATGAGGACACCAATGTTCTCTTTGTAGGCGATAGTGCATCTGCAGGCCTCTTAAATGCCGATGTTAAGGATGTACTCGGCCAAGATACAGCTAATGTTAACCTAGGCTTCCTTGGTGCAACCGACCTTAATGCCGCAGTTTCCAAGGGAACCGACAATATGCAGTTCACCTATATGGCAAAGAACAACCGCCTTACCTATACTGATTCTAAGACCAATTCCGATGCCGTTCAGGATTTCGCAGATTGGGATTATGTATTTGTTCAGGCAGGGGATAACACCACAGAGCTTTTAGCATCTGCAGGCACACACCTTGCAACCAACGGCAAAACCGTTGCTTACACAGCAGCACAGAATGCCGATACATCAGCTTTAACTGCAGGACTTGCCGAGGTATTCGACCTTAACAGAGTTCTTTATGCAGCGGCTACAAAGTATACAACTGCAGCTACAATCTACACCGCAAACGGCCTTACCACAGCTGGTAACAAGCTTGCAGCCCTTACTCTTAGCGATTATGTAATTGATGGCTACAAGGCACTCAGCAAAGCAGTAACAGTTTACGATGCTTCTGCTATTACCGATACACTTATTAAGGCAACCATCACATTACCTCTTGCAGGCGATGCCGACAACAGCTCTGTAATTGATAGTGCGGATATTACCGCTATCAGAAATCAGATTCTGGGCGCCGCTGCTACCGACAACGCCGATACAGACTTAAACGGCGATATAGATATTATTGATGCAGTAAGGGTTGCCGTTTTCTTAGGATAATAGTCTCATATAGAATATAGGCTTCGGTATTTTTCCCTTCCTTTCGTACCGAAGCAGCCGTGGATAGCGCAGGGCAAAGCTCTGCGCTACACGGAAAAACTCACAGGAGGAAACACAATGAAAAAACTGTTAGCAATTTTGTGCACTGTTGCAATACTTGTAACCTCGCTTGTTAACAGCGGTGTTATAGCACAGATTACAAGCGCCGAAACCGAAAAAAGGTTTTTCCACAGCTTTGCAACACCCGAAGATTACGAGGCCAGCAAGCGGTTTGTTAATAGTGCAGGTACAAACATTACTCTCAGCTACGATGAAACCGAGGGTGCACTTAAAGCAGTTCCCACAACCCCCGGCAAGGGCAACCATCAGGTAAGAATTGACCCTGAATGGGGCGCTCAAACCGTTAAGGTAGATGAATATCCCGTAATTGCGGTTAAAATTAAGTTTAACAATGTGCAAAACCCCGCTTTTGGCGGAGTTTTCGCAGGAACAAATAAGGCTAAGCGCCCAAGCGGAAGCACAGCATCGGTATTTTCCGATTCCTTCCTTGGCGGCTCGGCCAAAACAGGCGATTGGCAGCTTCTTGTTTTCGATGGCACAAGTAAGGTGTGGAAACAGGGCGACAGCACTACCAGCGCTACATTTTGCGGCACCTATGAAGCATTCATCTGCTCGCTTACCGCAAATAACCAGACCACCACTGCAAACGATGTATATTGGATTCAGTGGGCTGGCGCATCTCTTAATAAAACAACAAGGAAAGGACGATTTGAAAATGATGAAAAAATACATTCGCCATTTTTGTATAGCTTTGTCTGTTGTTTTATTGCTGTCGGTAATCCCAATTTTTGCAGCTGAAAACAGCTCCACAAAGGAAGCTTCAAAAGAAATATCATATACATTAATCGATACAAAAACCGATGAATATATTGACATTTGCAAAAATGAAAGCTACATATTAAAGCTTAACCCTTCAAATCAGGTTTTTGTTGTTTGCGATAGATTAAACTGATATGTATATTTACAAGTCGAAGAGTATTGAACAGGTGCTTCGCATAACAGAACTCATAAATGTAGCCTATTACAGATTCCCCGAAAACTTTG
>JAGBGJ010000001.1 GCA_017936045.1 Clostridia bacterium | reverse complement strand
GGCGAAACGGGGCTAGACTACTACTGGCGCAGTGATAATAAAGAGCGCCAAAAGGCAGCGTTTATAAACCACATAAAGCTTGCCGAAAAATGCGGCCTGCCTATTGTGGTGCACGATAGAGATGCCCACGCCGACACCATGGAAATATTAAAGGAATATAAGCCAAAGGGTGTTGTACACTGCTTTTCGGGCAGTGTGGAAATGGCAAGGGAAATAGTAAAGCTTGGTATGTACATTGGTGTTGGCGGAGTTTTAACCTTTAAAAACGGCCGCGTTTTAAAAGAGGTTGCGGCCGATATTCCGCTGCAGCGCATTATGCTTGAAACCGATGCGCCCTATTTATCCCCCGAACCCTTCAGGGGCAAGCTTAACCATTCGGCCCTTATAATTTATGTGGCCCGCACCCTTGCCGAAATTAAGGGTGTAAGCGTAGATGAGGTTCTGCGCGTTACAAGAGAAAATGCAGAAAGGCTGTTTAATATTTAATGAAACCTAAACTGTATTTAGTAATTCCCTGCTATAACGAGGAGGCCGTGCTGCCCAAAACAGCCCCCACCTTCCTTGCAAAGCTGCTTGACCTTATTGCGGCAGGGGAAATTAGCGATGATAGCCGTGTGTTTTTTGTGAACGATGGCTCTAAAGACACAACCTGGGAAATAATTAAGGCGCTGGCCTCAGAGGACAAGCACTATTCGGGAATTTCACTTTCCCGCAATATGGGGCACCAAAACGCCCTGCTTGGCGGACTGCTCGAGGCCAAGGAGCTTTGCGATGTAACGGTAAGCATTGATTGCGATGGGCAGGATGACATTAATGCCGTAGACTCAATGCTGGAAAAATATAAAGAGGGCTGCGAAATTGTCTATGGCGTTCGCAACTCAAGGGAAAGCGTCACCGCCTTTAAAAGGGGTTCGGCCCACCTGTTTTACAAGTTCCTTGAAAAGCTTGGTGTAGAAAGCGTGTATAACCATGCCGACTACCGCCTTATGTCTAAAAGGGCACTGGAGGCGCTGGCCGAATTTAAGGAGGTTAACCTCTATCTTCGCGGTATGGTAACCTTGGTTGGCTTTAAAACCGCCAGCGTTTATTACAGCCGCACCGAGCGTGTAGCAGGCCAAAGCCACTATCCTTTAAAAAAGATGTTAAAGCTGGCCCTTAACGGAATAACCAGCCTGTCGGTTAAGCCTATCCACCTAATAACCGCGTTGGGCTTTATTGTAATGGCGCTAAGCCTACTTGGAATTATATGGTCGGTTGTGGCCTATTTTCTTAATGCAACGGTGGCGGGCTGGTCCTCTATTATTGCAATAATTTGCTTTTTCGGCGGTGCACAGATACTGTGCATTGGCGTTATTGGCGAATATATAGGCAAAATGTATATGGAGGTTAAGGCAAGGCCCCGCTATATTGTGGCGGATAAAACCGCCACAATTAAATCCGTTTCCAATAGAAACGAATGAAATCCCTTGCGGGATGAAATCACTGAAGTGATGAATTCCGCTGAAGCGGATGAAACGGATTTGATTTCATTTTATGCGTAGCATAAGATTTCACCATAAATTTATTTATGATTTCATTGCGCCGCAGGTGCGATTTCATTAAAAAACAGGTCTGAATTATCAGACCTGTTTTTTGTATAACAAAAACCACGCGACTATCGCGTGGTTCAGAAGAGTTTAACCGATGAACAGATAGCAGAGTGGGGGTTAAAAAAGATAAATTGTTTTGCAGAAGTTTAGCACAGCACAATCAGTTTGTTGGAAAGCCTTCCCCTTGAGGGGAAGGGGGACCGCAATTGCGGTGGATGAGGTGGTAAAGCTTAAAGTAATAACGGTTGCTTTGGCAACATACACCTCATCAGTCACGCTGTGACAGCTTCTCCTCGAGGAGAAGCCTGTAATATAAACAATCCACTTATCTGTTAGGATATTTTAAGCCTTTGGGTATATCTAAAATATAATCTGAAGAAACACCTAAATACATACAAAGATTTTTAAGGTGATGAACAGGAATTTCGTTTATACCCTTTTCATAACGAGCGTATTGTTGTTGCTTTATACCTAAATGTTCGGCAACTTGTTTTTGTGTAAGATTTAAGCTTTCTCTAATATAAACGATTCTTTCGTTGTAATACAATTTATTCACCTCCAAATATGAGAATATTATAAAACTGTTTACAACAAAAGTGTTGACAAATGAACACAAGTGTTGTAAAATCGGCATACGAATTTTTTTCAGTAAAGGAGATTTTTTATGTCAATGCTTGAAGAAATATATTATGGGAATATCGTACCGAGTGAGAAATTTGTTAAAAATGGGAGTGAGCATCACATGCTGACCCTTAAGCTTTTAGAGTTAGAAGATAAACTGTATAGAACACTAAATGGGGAAGAAAAAACATTTTATGAGCAAATAATAGAAATAAGATGCAAGCAAGAAGATATCGTGGGAATGGAGCTTTTTATAGATGGCTTTGAGATGGGTTCAAAAATAATGCTTGAGATTTTAACAAAACGCGACAGTCAATTTGAATAAAGAATTGCCTAGCCAAAGCATTTAAACCCGAACCAGCCTAAAAGGGCAGTTTTAAGGTATCTTTTGGCTCTTTGTCGCACATAGGCGACAGCCTTATATGCTTCGCATCACCAAAATCTCCACATAAAACTGCACCTTTTAGGTCGTAGAATTTT
>JAGBGJ010000077.1 GCA_017936045.1 Clostridia bacterium | reverse complement strand
GGAGATGTAAATTTTACCGATACCCTAATTTACATTCCGGGCGGACTTGTCGGCGCGCTTTTTGGTGCCTGGCTACTTAAAAAGATTTCACCCAAATGGCTTGCGGTAATTTTCGGTGGATTTATGGTATATTCGGGGGTGCGATTTTTAGTAGGATGATATGGGATTTACTGGCAGGCTTTTTCTCAGGTGCAGTAGGCGCAATGGGGCTTGGCGGCGGCGCTGTTCTGCTTATCTATTTAGCCCTTTTTAAGGATACAAATCAGCTTAAAGCGCAGGGTATGAACCTTATATTTTTCATACCCGTAGCCATCCTTTCGGTTGGCTACTATGCCTTTAAAAAGCAAATAAAATGGAAGGTGGTTTTGCCCCTTGCGGCGGCAGGCCTTGCTGGGGCCGCGGCTGGGGTGTTTTTGTCGGGTATAATAGGCAATAAAATCATAGCCAAAATCTTTGGCGGTCTGCTTATTATAATGGGCGCTTGGCAAATAATTTCGGCCTTTAAAAAGAAGGAAGATTAAACTTCGAAACTCCCCCTTGAAACAAATGTTTTTTTATGCTATAATCAAAAAAGAATATTTGTTCGGAGGGATGTTAGTTGTCAAGACCCACTCTCAGTGAAAAACAGCTTAAGGTATATAACTTTTTAGTTCAAGCAATAAGTGGCGGTTTTCCACCCTCGGTCAGGGAAATTTGCAGCAAAACAGGAATTAAATCAACCTCAACCGTGCACGGCATTTTAAATATTTTAGAGGAAAACGGTTATATCGAGCGCGACCCCAGAAACTCCCGCTCTATCCGTATTGCAGGCACAGGCTCTACAGCGCAGGTTCCGGTAATCGGCAGGGTAACTGCAGGTCAGCCCATTTTGGCGGTAGAGGAAATTACCGACTATATCCCTTATGCCGCAGCCTCAGCCGAAGGTCTTTTTGCACTTAAGGTTGTGGGGCTTAGTATGAAGGATGTAGGCATATTAGATGGCGACCTTGTTATAGCCGATAAAGATGCTGCCTACCGTTCGGGCGATATAGTAATCGGTATGGATGGAGATGAAGCCACCGTTAAAAGGCTGCTTATACAAAACGGTCAGGTTATCTTTATGCCCGAAAACCCCGATTTCGACCCAATTTATCCCGAAAATCCAAGCGTGCTCGGCAAGGTAATCGGCAGCTACAGAAGGTATTAAGCTTATGAAAAAGTTTGTTGAAATTTTTACCGATGGCGCCTGCTCGGGCAACCCCGGCCCCGGCGGTTGGGGGGCAGTTTTAAGGTTCGGCACAGCCGAAAAGGAGCTTTGTGGCGGCGAAAAAGACACCACCAATAACCGAATGGAGCTCACCGCTGTAATAGAGGCGCTTTCAAGGCTTAAAGAACCCTGCAGGGTAAAGCTCACAACCGATTCCAAGTATGTTTGCGATGCCGTTTTAAAAGAATGGGTGTATTCCTGGCAAAAAAACGGCTGGCGCAAGGCCGATAAAAAGCCCGCATTAAATGTTGATTTATGGGAAAAATTATTGCCGCTTCTTGAAACTCACGAGGTTGAATTTTGTTGGGTTAAGGGGCATGCAGGTCACCCCGAAAACGAGCGGTGCGATGCTTTGGCAGTCTCTTTTTACAAAAACATTTAAAAATACAAAGAAAAATATCCAAAAATTGTATTTTTTTCTATTTACTTTTATAAATAAAAGTAGTAAAATATTATTTGTATGGACAGTTATAATTCTGCCCGTTTAAAAATCAAGGAGGAATATCTTCATGGCAAGAAAATTTAAAACCATGGATGGTAACAACGCTGCGGCTCACGTTTCCTACGCGTTTACCGAAGTAGCAGGAATTTATCCTATTACACCATCCAGCCCAATGGCAGACTATGTTGACCAGTGGTCAGCACAGGGCCTCAAAAACATTTTTGGCACAACAGTAAAGGTTGCAGAAATGCAGTCTGAAGCAGGTGCAGCAGGTACCGTACACGGTTCTCTTGCAGCAGGTGCTTTAACTACAACATACACCGCATCTCAGGGACTTCTTCTTATGATTCCCAACATGTATAAAATTGCGGGCGAGCGTCTCCCTTGCGTATTCCACGTATCGGCTCGTTGCGTAGCTTCTCACGCACTTAACATCTTCGGCGACCATTCCGATGTATATGCCTGCCGCCAGACAGGTTTCGCAATGCTTGCTGAAACAAATACTCAGGAAGTTATGGACCTCGGCGCAGTTGCTCACCTTGCAGCAATCAAGGGCCGCGT
>JAGBGJ010000076.1 GCA_017936045.1 Clostridia bacterium | reverse complement strand
TTATAATAATCGGCAGCCTCACAGAACATTAAAGAGGCCTGAACGGCATCCTTATCCCTTGCAAAATCGCCAATAAGGCAACCATAGCTTTCCTCATAACCGAAAACATATTTTTTATCGCCCTTAGCATTATGCTCTTTAATTTTATCACCAATAAACTTAAAGCCGGTAAGTGTCTTTTCAACGCTGACACCAAATGACTCGGCAACCTTGTCGCCAAGGGTAGAGGTAACAATGGTGTTAATCATAACGGGATTTTCGGGCATACAGTCCTACTCTACCATACGGGTAAGAACATAGTTCATTAAAACAGCGCCCGATTGGTTTCCGGTTAAAAGCTTATAATCATTGCCACAGTTGATAACAGCGCCCAGTCGGTCGCAGTCGGGGTCGGTAGCAATGGCAATATCGGCATTATGTTCGCGCATAAGCTCAATAGCAGCATCGTAAGCGGCGGGTACCTCGGGGTTTGGGCTTTTTGTGCCGCTGAAATCAGGGTCGGGCTCGCACTGTGAAAGTACGGGGAGCACCATATAACCTGCCTCATCCAACACATCGCGTACAGGGATATTGCCCGTTCCGTGTTGAGGAGTGTATACAACCTTAATATCACGGTCGCAGTCGGCATCAAACTGAAGGGACAAAACCTCTTCATAGTAGGTTTCATCAATATCCTCGCCAACAATTTCCACCATGTCTCCTGCTTCTTCAAGGGTTAAGAACTTAACCTTTAGCTCATCGGGCACAGCATTTACAAAGCTGGTTACCTCATCTGCAAGGTGGGGGACAAGCTGACATCCGTTTTCATCGTACAGTTTATATCCGTTATATTCGGGCGGATTGTGTGAAGCGGTTATAACAACACCGCCAAAGCAACCAAGATACCTAACCGAGAAGGAAAGCTCGGGTGTGGTTCTAAGGCTTTCAAAAAGATATGCCTTAATACCGTTTGCGGCAAGCACACCTGCTGTAACCTCGGCAAATTCACGGCTCATTCTGCGGTTGTCGTGCGCGATAACAATGCCGTCCTCTTTGGCCTTTTCACCCTTAGAGCAAATGTAGTCGGCAAAACCCTTTGAAGCCTTTGCAACGGTGTAAATATTCATTCGGTTGCTGCCTGCGCCTATAACTCCGCGAAGACCTGCGGTACCAAACTCCAAATCCTTATAAAAACGGTCTTTAATTTCAGATTCATTATCGCCGATAGCTTTAAGCTCAGCAACGGTAGCCTCATCTGAATTTTCCAACCAGTGGTTATATTTTTGCATAAAATCCATAAAACGCACCCTCAATTTAAAGATATAAGATATTATATCAAATACAGAGAAAAATTACAACAAATTTTATAGACATTTTTCTTCAACAAACCATTTATTTTCTTCCAAAAACAAATAGGTTTCCACCATATTTATTCGGCAGGTGTATCTTATGCCCGCTCCCCCCGCCTTAAGGGATGCCGCAGGGCGAATGTCAAGCACCTTGTCAACATAAAAAGAACTGCCATCGTTCCATAAAATTTTAAGCGGAATAATTTTGCCGTCCGGGGTAAAACGGGCAGTAACCTCAACATAAGTTTTCTTAAATTTCATTACAATCTGAACCACCCTTCGGGATGCACCGTATGTTCCTCATACGGGTCAAAATCGGTAAGCTTTATATCGGTCATTTGCGATGCCCTTTTAAGGCAGTCGTTACCAAATCGACACTTGAGGGAGTCAACGGTTTTTTCCAACCTTTCAAGTCTAATATTTTTCTTCACATCGCCAAAAATATCAAACTGAACGGTCTCGTTTTCATCCTCTAAATTAAAGGCGCAAATGCCAATGCTTCTAATGGAAAAAGGCAAAAAAATATTGCTGCAAAACAGCTCCATTGCCGCGTGGAGAAGCACCTTTTCCGAAGCGGTGGAAAAGGATAATGTAAGCTGTCTGGTTATGGTGTGAAGTGTGGAATCCCTAACCGAAATTCCTACTTTTTTTGCCTTAAGACCACTGTCTCTAAGCCGCCTGGCAACGGTGTCGCACAGCACCGAAAAGGTTAATTTTACATCCTCATAATTAACTAAATCACGCGGTGCGGTAACCGAGTTGCCAACCGATTTCATGCCCCTTTGGTGCTCGCAATTTCTAACCTCACTGCACTCGCTTCCCGTGGCAAAGGAGTGCAGCATATAGCCGTTAATACCAAGGAAGGAGCACAAATCCTCTGGCGCAGAATTTGCAATGTCTCCAATGGTAAAAATGCCGCGTGCAAGCAACTTTTTTTCGGTTGCGGGGCCAACATATAAAAGGTCGCGAACGGGCAGGGGAAAAACAAGCTTTTGGTAGTTTTCCCTTGAAAAAACGGTAACGGCATCGGGCTTTTTATAGTCCGAACC
>JAGBGJ010000075.1 GCA_017936045.1 Clostridia bacterium | reverse complement strand
ATTACACACCTATAAAAAATGCAATAGTTTTTTTAAAATTTCTCAAAAATTTTTTATGAAATATTTTTTTAATTTTTTGTTGACATTTAGAGGTGCTGGTGGTATTATACTTAGGCGCGATAAAAAAGCGTTATTTGCGGATGTGCTGGAATAGGCAGACAGGCACGTTTGAGGGGCGTGTGTCGAACGACGTATGGGTTCAAGTCCCATTATCCGCACCAAAATAAAAGAGTTAGCTTTTGGCTAGCTCTTTTATTTTTTTCTTATGTTATTTAAGGACTTGAACCCGAGAGGGTCTGCCGTTTATAAAAACAGTGCGAGCCACTGTTTTTTAGGCAGAGCGGCGCAGGCGGGTACTGTTGTCAAAGGCAACGGTCGACAAGCCATAAGTATGCAAGGCAAAGCCGTAGCAGACGGTCAAGTCCCATTATCCGCACCAAGTAAAAAGAGACAGTCAAACGACTGTCTCTTTTGTTTTTCATAGAGTACATACATATAATAAAAACCACAGTGCGGATGCGACCGTGGTTTTAGTTTATTTATTACATTTGCCATTACAGTTTTTATTGGGGCAGCCGATACACTTAGCGCCTTTTTTCTTAGCCCTTACAATATAGCCTATTGCCAAAGCCAATATAACAACCAATATAACTATAATAATTGCATTTTCCATATAGGTAACTCCATTAATATATTATGCAGTCTTAAGCTTGTATTCTTCTTTAAGCTTATTGTTGTTGCTTACAGCAATTGCCGCAATTATGCCAGCCATAACAAGAATTGCAGCAAGTCCGCATATTGCAGGAACAATATCAAGGCCTGCAGGGTTGGTGACAAGAGTACCAATAGTATAAACAAGGTATGCAACCGTGAAGCCTATTGCAAGCTGAAGACCAATTCCGCCCCAAAGCCATTTTGCACTCTTCATTTCGCTGTTCATTGCGCCGATAGCCGCAAAGCAAGGGGGTGTAAAGAGATTAAACATAAGGTATGCAAGCGCTGCAACGGGGCCAATTCCCATAACAGCGGCAACCTCGGCCGCACCACTTTCAAGCACAAGCTCATCTACATTTATAAAGTTGGTAATTCCAAAACAAACAGCAAGTGTTCCAACAACATTCTCTTTAGCAATAAAGCCGGTAACAGCGGCGGCTGCAAGCTGCCAGGAAACAACTCCAACAACGGGAACTATTAAATAAGCAAAGGGGCCTGCAATAGAAGCCAAAATAGAAGTATCGGCTGTTTCGGCTGCTGTAAAGGACCAGTTAAAGGTCTGCATAATTTGAACAGCAGTATTGCAAAGAAGAATAATAGTTGCCGCTTTAACTATGTAAGCCCAACCTCTTGAGCACATTGATTTGAATGCTCTCCAAAGTGAGGGTGCTTTATATTCGGGAAGCTCTATAATGAAGAAGGATTTTCTTGGCTTGTGGGCCACAACCTTATTTATAAGTAGTGCACCAAAAAAGATAATAACAACGCCTGCAAAATACATTAAAGGTCCAACCCAAGAAGCATCGCCAAAGAAGACACCTGCAAAGAGCGCAATTACGGGAAGCTTTGCGCCGCAAGGCATAAAGGGAGCAAGCATTGCGGTGGCTCTGCGCTCGCGTTCGTTACGGATTGTGCGGCAAGCCATAACACCGGGGATAGCACAGCCTGTTCCTATAACAAAAGGTATAACCGATTTACCCGAAAGGCCAACGCGCTTGAATATAGGGTCAAGCACAACCGAGGCTCTTGCCATATATCCGCAGTCCTCAAGCAACGCAATAAGAAAATACATTACCATAACCAAGGGCAAGAAACCGATAACAGCAATAACGCCGCCGAGCACACCATCAATAAGAAGTGCATAGAGAAGCTCATTAGCACCCTCCATAAATCCGCCTATCCAACCCTGAGCGGTTTCAAGAATACCAACCAGCCAATCGGCAATCCAAACACCGGGGCCTGCCTGAGAAATCCAAAAAACGGCATACATAACCACTGCAAAGATGGGAATTCCTGCCCACTTGTTTGTTAGCACCGCATCGATTTTATCCTGGAAGTTTGTTTCGTTTGTTTTAACCTTACGGCTTTCAACCTCCAAAACAATTGCATTAACGAAGTCGAAACGCTTTTTATCTGCTGATGTAACCGAGTTCTTATCATTAAGATTAATATAGCCCTGCGAATAGGGCGCCTTTTGTCCCCTGCCATAGGCCGACACTGCGGCATTAACCAATTCGGTAAGGCCATCCTTTTGTGTGGAAACAGTTTCAATAACAGGACAACCTAGCTTTTTGGATAAAAGCTTTTCATCAATTACTGTTTCTTTTTTCTCGTTTATGTCGGCTTTATTAAGAGCAACTACAACGGGAACTCCAAGTTCTAAAAGCTGGGTAGTAAAGAAAAGGCTGCGGCTAAGATTTGTAGCATCAACTATGTTAATGATAACATCGGGTTTTTCGTTTTTTATATATTCACTTGTTATGCTTTCTTCCGATGTAAATGGCGACATTGAATATGCACCGGGAAGGTCAACCACCGTGATATCACTTTCGCTAAAACTCTTTTTTATTGGGCTTTCTTTCTTTTCTACCGTAACACCCGCCCAGTTGCCAACGCGTTCGTTTCTTCCTGTGAGCGCATTGTACATTGTGGTTTTACCACTGTTAGGGTTACCTGTAAGTGCAATTCTCATTAGTTCCTCCAAACCAAAAGTTTTACAAGTTAGCACAAGCTAACTCGATGGCAAAATAAGCGAGGGTGTTCACTACCCTCTACACAATAATTGCTTTTGCAAGCGCAGTATCTATACTATAACGGCCATCTTTAATGGTTACTGTTAAGCCTCCCTTACGTTTGGCTATTACGGTTATGGGCTGACCTTCATAGCAACCAAGCGAAAAAAGAAAAGCATTAAGCTCTTCATCATTAGTTAAAATGGTTTTTACGGTATATTGTTTTCCTGCTTGGGCATCAAAAAGACACATTTTCTCCTCCGAAAAGGTTATTTGAACATTTGAGTTAGCCTCTGCTAACCGTAT
>JAGBGJ010000074.1 GCA_017936045.1 Clostridia bacterium | reverse complement strand
TACCTGCTGATATTGCTGATGAATTGACAGGCGATTTACCGCTCTATTAAATGATTGATTTAGAAATTACTCTTTAGAAGTTAGTTTCAAGAGAAAATCAGGTTTTTAGATAGGTTCCATTTTGAGTGTCGGTCCCAAAAAGAACACTTCATATGAAGTGTTCTTTTTTATTTTCTTGCCACAAATTACAGAGTGTGATATAATCCCCTTGGAGATGATAAAATGTTTGGCGTAATATTTGATATGGACGGAACCCTTTTCGATACACAGCGTATTTGTATGCCTGCATGGGACTTTGCAGGTGAAAACCAGGGTTTTAAAAATGTGGGTCAGCATATTCCTGCTGTATGCGGTATGAGTGATGTTGGTTGGCAAAAATATCTTAAAGATAATTTTCCGGGAATGGATGTGCTCAAATTTAGCAGCGAAGCAAGACAATATGTTATAGACAACCTAATTGTAAGATATATGCCCGGTGCAGAAGAATTAGTTAATTTTTTAAAATCTAAGGGCGTAAAGCTTGCAATCGCATCGGGTTCTTCACAGGATTCGATTAAACATCATCTTGGCGAGGTAGGTGGAACCGATTATTTCGATGCAATAGTTGGTGGGGCCGATGTTGAGAACGGAAAGCCCGCCCCCGATATATTCTTGCTGGCGGCAGAAAAACTTGGCGTAGCCCCGGCAGACTGCTTCGTTCTTGAGGATTCGGAAAACGGAATCAGAGCCGCTCACGCTGTAGGAATGAAGGCGTTAGGCATACCCGATATTGCTTTGTTCAGCGATGAGGTCAAGGCCTTGGAAACCGCCGAATTCCCCTCAATGGTTGAGGCTATGGAATACTTTAAAAAGCTTATTTAACAAGGTGATTCTATGATAAGAAAAGCAGATTTAAATGACATCGGCGGCATAATCTCTTTGCTCTATCAGGTGCACGATGTCCATGCCGATGGTCGCCCCGACATATTCCAAAAGGGCGGAATTAAGTATAATGAAAAAGAGCTTGCCGAGGTTTTAAAGAACGAAAACACCCCTGTATATGTATTTGAAAACGAAGAGGGTAAAATCCTTGGCCACCTGTTTTGCGAAGTACAAGTTACAGAGGAAAACCATTCTACAAAGGCAAGAAAAAGCCTTTATATTGATGACATTTGCATAGACAAAAACGCAAGGGGAATGCATATAGGCACCGCCCTTTATGAATACGCTGTCGGACTTGCAAAAAGTATGGACTGCAACAGCATTCTCTTAAATGTTTGGGAGCTTAACAGCGGCGCCAAAAAGTTCTACGAAAAATGTGGTATGAAGCCGCTTAAAACCTATATGGAACAAGTTTTATAAGGAGTAGGATTATGATTAAAACTAAAGAAGAAATTAAGGTTACAACCGAAGAAAACTCACAAGATGAGGTTAAAATGTTTTTAAATCATCTCAACGATTTTGAAGGCTGGAACGAAAAGGTCCGCACCTTTGCACTTGTAGAGCTTAAAGCAGGCGAAGAGGTTGAATTCCACATCCACGAAAAGGAGTTCGAAAGCTACTATATCCTTTCGGGCAAGGCCCTTTATACCGACCACGATGAAACCTTCAAAATAGCCCCGGGCACCGTAACATTTACTCCCTCGGGCAAGGGCCACGGCATTAAGAACATAGGCGATGATATGCTTAAATTCATTGCGCTCATTGTTAAGGACTAAAAGCTATGGAAATTAGATTAATGTCATTTAACACTCAGCATTGTCTGAACTATTTGCAGCAAAAAATAGACTTTGACATTATGGCAAATGCAATAAAAGCCTGCGGCGCTGATATTATCGGGCTAAATGAAATGCGCGATAAGGGCCAGGCCGAGGATTACGAGCCCCAAACCGAAATTCTGGCAAACAAGCTGGGTTATTACCACTATTTTGCCAAGGCAATAGACTTTGCGGGTGTTAACCCCTACGGAAACGCCCTTATTTCTAAATATCCAATACTCTGGGCCGAGGTTATTTTAATTCCCGAACCCAAGGTTAGGGGATATAAGGGCTATTACGAAGACCGCTGCCTACTCAAGGCTACCCTTGATATTAACGGCCAAAAGGTGGTTGTTATGGTTATCCATTTTGGGCTTAACCCCGATGAAGCCGAAAATGCAGTAAAGGCCATAATCGCAAACCTGCCCGAAAGCAGGGTTGTTCTTATGGGGGATTTTAACCTGCCGCCCGAAAGCGAGCTGCTTTTACCCATAAGGGAAAAGCTCTTTGATACAGCCGCGCTTTTCGGTTGCCAAAAATTCAGCTACCCCTCCGATGCCCCGAATGTAAAAATAGATTATATCTTTACAAGCAGCGATATTACGGTAGAGGCCGCCGATATACCCGAAATTATCGCCTCCGACCACCGCCCCCACACAGCAACCATAAAAATATAGTTAAAACCGCTTGCTTGCAAGCGGTTTTTTGTTGCAATAATAATATGTCTTTGATATAATTATATAATAATATTTACTTTTAAGGGTAGGTGAGAAATTTGAAGTTCAAGCGCTGGATAGTAGAGCCCCCGCTAAAAAGCTTGGCGGCCGAGCTTGCAGAGGAATGTAACGTAGACCCGTTTATTGCGCTTATAGCTGCAGGCCGTGGCTATACCGAGCCCGAACTTTTAGAAGAATTTCTTACCGATGAAGTAATTTTGTCCGACCCGTATGAGCTTACCGATATTGAAACGGCCGCTCAAATAATTAACGATGCAGTCTATTCCGAAGAGAGAATTGCCGTTTTCGGCGACTACGATGTCGATGGTGTTACCGCAACCGCAATTATGTTCAGCTACCTTAAAAACCGCGGTGCCAGAGTTTCGTACTATATCCCTGACCGCGAAAGGGAAGGCTACGGTATAAATATCTCCGCGATAGATAAGCTTAAAGACGAGGGCGTAACCCTTATTGTTACAGTAGATAACGGCATTGCTGCCAATGCCGAAATAGACTATGCAAAGCGCCTTGGTATAAGGGTTGTTGTAACCGACCACCACCTGCCGCAGGGCGAATTGCCCGAAGCCGATGCCGTTGTTAACCCCCATAGGGCAGATGACCAAAGCTATTTTAAAGATATTTGCGGCGCATTTGTCGCCTTTAAGGTGGTGTGCACCGTAGAGGGAAAAACCCCCGAAGAAATGCTTTACGAATACGGCGACCTTGTAGCTCTTGGCACTGTGGCTGATGTAATGCCCCTTGTAAACGAAAACCGCGCCATCGTGCGCGAGGGCGTGTCCTTTATTGCAAACGGCTCCCGCCGTGGACTTACAGCTCTGCTTCGCGCCGCAGGAATAGAGCCCGAAACCCTAACAGCATCAAAGCTGGCCTTTGGTATTGCTCCCCGCATAAATGCCGCAGGTAGGGTAGGTGATGCCTCAAGGGCGGCCGAGCTGCTTTTAACCGATGATGATGAGGTCGCAACAGGCCTTGCATCAGTGCTTAATAATGAAAACATACGCCGCCAAGGCTTAGAAAAGCAAATTTTCGCCGAAGCCGCCGAAATCATAGAGAAAAAAGGCTACAAGCATAATAGGGTAATTGTCGTTGCAGGCGAAAACTGGCACGGCGGAGTGCTGGGCATTGTTGCATCCCGCCTTTGCGAAAAATATTCAAGGCCGGCCATTGTGCTTTCTACTGTAGATGGCATTGCACACGGCTCGGCAAGAAGTATTAAGGGTTTCTCAATTTATGAAGCCTTAAAGGAATGTGCCCATATTTTGTCTAAATTCGGTGGCCACGAAATGGCGGCAGGCCTCACAATTTATGAAGACCAGATAGATTATTTCAGAACCGCCATAAACGATTATGCCGCAAGCCTGCCTAAAATTTTGCCCGAACTCAGGCTGGATTTAAAGCTTAATCCCGTGGCGCTGTCGGTGGACCTTGCAGAGGATATTAAAATTTTCGAACCCTTTGGCACAGGCAACCCAACTGTTCTTTTTGGAATTTTCGGCTTAACTTTGCAAAAAATATCTCCCGTGGGTCAGGGCAAGCATCTAAGGATTACCTTCGCTAAGGAAGAAACCACCTTTTCGGCCATGCTTTTTGGCACTACGCCTGCTGAATTTGAATATGATATTGGGGATAGGGTTGATATAGCCGTTAATATTGACACCAATATGTTTGGCGGCAACCAAAGCCTTACCGTTCAAATAAAGGATATAAGAAACAGCAATATCAATGAAGAAAAACTCATACACGAGCTCGCCCTTTATGAAGATTTTAAATCGGGTGTTCAAAAGGATTTTTCCGAAATTTTACCAACCAGGCAAGAGGTTGGGGTTGTTTACAAGCAACTTCTTAAAAAAGGAATGTCGCTGGATAGACTAATCACACTAAACCTTGCCACAATCGGTTATGCCAAAACCTTGGTTGCGGCAAAGGCCTTGTGCGAGCTTAAATTTTGCTCCCTTTTTAATGTGGAGGGAACAATGGTAATAAAGGTTGTAAATGCCGAAATCAAGGCTAATCTTGATGATGCAAAAATACTAAAACAGTTAAGGGGTGAATTTGTTGGAGCTTGAACTTAAATACGAACAAAGCTATAAATCACTGCTCGGCTTAATTGAAGAGCAAAATGAAAAATACGATATAGATATGATTCGCCGCGCCTTTGAAATTTGTGTTACAAGTCATAAGGGACAGTTCCGCAAATCAAAAGATGAATATTATATTCACCCGTTGTGCGTTGCAAAAATTATCGTTCAGCTGGGCATGGACTCCGAGTCCATTGCGGCAGCCCTTTTGCACGATGTTGTAGAGGATACCGAAATCGGACTCGATGAAATTAGGGCACGTTTCGGCCCCGATGTCGCCCTTATTGTAGATGGTGTAACAAAAATCGGTAGAATTCAGTTTGTTTCCCGTGAAGAGCAGCAGGCCGAATCACTCAGAAAAATGCTTATTGCAATGGGTAAGGATATCCGCGTAATAATCATCAAACTGTGCGACCGCCTTCACAATATGCGAACAATTGAATCTATGCCCGAGCAAAAGCAAAGGGATAAAGCGCTTGAAACTATTGAAATCTATGCCCCCATTGCACATAGACTCGGTATCCGCCCCATTAAAGAGGAGCTTGAGGACCTAGCCTTTAAAACCCTTGACCCAATTGCATACCACGAAATAGAGGCAATGCTTGCTTCTAAAAAGGATTTCAGAGAAAAAACCTTTAACGCTATAAGACAGCGTATAGAAGAGCGCCTTGCTCACGATATGCCGGGGATTGAATTTGTGCTTCAGGCCAGAGTTAAGTCTATCCCCGGAATTTACAGAAAAATGTTCATTCAGGGCAAGGATTTCGATGAAATCTATGATGTATATGCCCTTAGAATTATTACCGATACCGTAACCGATTGCTACAATGTACTTGGTATTATGCACGATATGTTCCGCCCCATTCCAAATAGGTTTAAGGACTATGTGGCAACACCAAAGCCCAATATGTACCAGTCGCTGCACACCACCGTTATTGGCAGGGAAGCTGTGCCCTTTGAAATTCAAATAAGAACCTTCGATATGCACCATACCGCTGAATACGGAATTGCGGCCCACTGGAAGTATAAAGAGGGCATTACCACCAACGATAAGCAAATGGAGAACCGCCTTGCTTGGATTCGCCAAATGCTTGACAATCAGGATGAAGACGCATCCGATTTGGTGCGCACCATTAAAATTGACCTCTCCGAGGAAGATACCTTTGCCGTTACACCTAAGGGCGATGTTATCAATCTGCCTGCAGGTGCTACTGTTATCGACTTCGCCTTTGCCATTCACTCGGCAGTCGGTATCCGTATGATAGGCGCCAAGGTAGACAGCAAAATCGTTCCCATAACTCATGTTGTAAAAACGGGCGAGGTTATAGAAATTCTAACCACAAATGCTCAGGGCCACGGCCCCTCGCGTGATTGGCTTAATATTGCCGTAACCAGCTCGGCAAAGGCCAAAATCCGTTCCTGGTTTAAGAAGGAAAGGCGCGAAGAGAATATTGAAACGGGTAAAGCCGCCCTTGAATCGGAATTCCGCAGGAACTCTATTGTTCTGCCCGAAAAAGAAATGCGCGAATTTTTGGAGGAGATTGCCAAAAAGCAAAAATGTCAGGGTGTCGATGAGCTATATGCTTCTATCGGCTACGGCGGAATTTTGCTCGAAAAGGTTATGCCTCGCATTAAAGAGGACTATCTCCGCCTAATTAAAACCGCCGAAAAGCCCTCTATCGAGGACTATATCCAAAAGCACGTGGTTAAAAGCCCCGAAGGCGTTGTTATCGAGGGAATTGATAACTGCCTTGTTAAGCTTTCAAAATGCTGCGCGCCGCTTCCCGGTGATAATATTATCGGCTTTATTACAAGAGGCCACGGTGTTTCGGTCCATAAAAAGGACTGTGTCAATGTACCGCGTGATTTCACAAAAATTCCCGAGCCCGAGCGTTGGATAAACGCCTATTGGGTAGATTCGGGTCAAACCAACTTCACCACCGCCGTGCAAATCTCCGCGCTCGACCGAGACGGACTCTTGGCAGAAATTACAAATGTCCTCTTTAATATGCGCGTGGGTCTCCATGCACTTAATGCGCGTGCCGTTAAGGGCGGAAACTGTGTAATTACAGTTACCGTTTCGGCCGCCAGTGTAGAGCACCTTCGCAGCATAATCGCAAGGCTTACAAAGCTCGAGGGAGTCTACTCGGTAGAACGTATGAATCAGTAGGTGTAACTGTGGAAATTAAATGCATTAATTTTAACTCGGCGGCGGCAAACTGTTATTTGGTTAGCACAAAGGATGTCAGAATTGTAATAGACCCCTTTACCTACGACAGCCGAATAAAAGAGTTTTTCACCGCCAACTGCGAAAAGTATGTTTTTTTAACCCACTGTCATTTTGACCACATTTTGGGTGCTAAAAGAATTAGCGAAGAATTTGGCGCAAAAATTGCCATCGGTAAATTAGATGCCAAAGGCCTTTCGGACCCATACTTCAGCCTTAGCGAATGGGCAGGCTATAACCAAGCCCCCTTTTATGCCGATATTCTTTTTGAAAACGGCGATGTTTTCGAGGTTGGAGACACCAAAATTCGGGTGCTTCACACCCCTGGGCATACCGAAGGCTCGGTCTGCTATATAATAGAGGACTGCATCTTCACGGGAGATACACTCTTTGAGGGTACAGTCGGCCGAACCGATTTTCCAACGGGGGATTTTGCCACATTAAAAAGGTCGCTCGAAAAATTAAAAGAACTAGATAAAGATTATAAAATCTATTCAGGCCACGGCCTTGTAACCACCCTCTCGCGAGAGAGACAAACAAACCCATATCTTTAAGGAAGTTTAAATGAATCTTTGCAATATAAATCATAGCTTTAACTATGAACTGGAAAAACTCTGCCGCATTTTCTTACCTTACGAAAAAATTGCGGTAATAAACGAAATAGCGGAAGATGATATTTTTGCGGTCTCAAAGCTTGAAGACCGCACCTGCAGCGTAACCTTAAATTTCCTTGGTAAAAGCTTCAGCGAAACTTTAGTATCGCCCGATGATACTGCAAAAGAAAAGGAGTTAACCTTAGCCACCGCCCTTTTCAACTGCTTTGTGCAGGCAACCGATTATAGGTCGGAATGGGGGCTTTTAACGGGTGTTCGCCCTGCAAAGCTTTTTTCACGACTAATTAAAACTGTCGGTGTAGGCGGCGCAGAGGATTATTTCAAAAACCGATTGCTTGTAAGCGGCGAAAAAACAAGTCTATGCAAAGAAACCGCCGTTTCAGAGGAAAAAATTATTGCAAAAAACAGCAAAAATTCCTTCAGCCTATATATATCCATCCCGTTTTGCCCAAGCCGTTGCTCATATTGTTCCTTTGTTTCCCATTCGGTAGATAAAGCGGGAAAGCTGATTGATAGCTATGTAGAACTTTTATGTGAAGAAATCAAAGAAACGGGCATAATTGCAAGGGAACAAAACCTTAAGCTTGAAACGGTATATATCGGCGGCGGCACACCGGTTGCAATAAGCGCTGCTCAAATTGCCCAGATTATGGCAGCGGTTAAAGAAAACTTCGATTTAACCGAAATTTCAGAATATACCGTTGAAGCAGGCAGACCCGATGCCATAGATAAAGATAAACTTTTGGCAATAAAGCGGGGGGGTGCAACCCGAATAAGTGTTAATCCCCAAACTATGAACAATGCCGTGCTTAGGGAAATCGGCCGCAACCATACTGCCCAGCAAACGGTAGAGGCTATGGCTCTTGCAAGGCAGGTTGGCTTTGATAACATCAATATGGACCTTATTGCAGGGCTTCCAACCGATACCCCCGAAAGTTTTAAGAACACACTCCACGCGCTTTTAGAGCTAAACCCCGAAAGCATAACGGTACATTCTCTTTCGGTTAAAAGAGCCTCCAATATTTCAAGGGAAAACACCCTGCCCGAAATTGAAACGGGTAAGGCGGCATCCGAAATGGTGCGCTATGCAAGAAAAACCTTAAGCGAAAAGGGAATCTTGCCATACTATATGTACCGCCAAAGCAAAACGGTAGGCAACCTCGAAAATGTGGGCTATGCAAAAAAAGGCTATGAAGGCCTTTACAATGTCTATATTATGGATGAAACTCATACAATTCTTGCCTGTGGAGCTTCGGCAGTTACAAAGCTCCGAGAGCCGGGCGGAGATTATATAGAACGTATATTTAACTTTAAATATCCATACGAATATATAAGCCGTTTCAGTGAAATTATTGCGCGCAAAAAGGGAATTTGTGAGTTTTTTAAGAATTACCCGATTTAGTGCTACAGCCTTGATATATGGCACTTTTTGTAATATAATATACTTATAACCACGGGAGGTTTATTTATGAATTTTGATAATATTCTAAATAAGGCTAAAGATGTTTTTGAAACCGCATATAAAAAGGCAGATGATGCCATTTCGGTACAAAAACAAAAATTTGATATTGCAGGGCTTGAAAACAAGCTTGCAAAAGACTATGAAATCTTAGGTAAGCTTTGTTTTGCCGAAATGCAAAAGGGTGCCTTTGGCGATAACGAGGCATTTTTAAATGTTGCCGAAGAAATTAAGGCAAAAACTGCTCAAATTGAAGAACTCCAAAAGGATGTTTTAAAGGCTAAAAATAAAAAACGTTGCCCAAAGTGTAACGCCGCAATAGATAAAGGCGCCGCCTACTGTAACGCTTGCGGAGAAAAGGTTGAAGAGGAATAAAATGAAGGATTTCTTAAAAATCGGATACATCGTTGCCGATGAAGATGAATACGTTCCGCTTAGAGCTATGGTGGATAAGCTAAATGCTAAAAGAGCTGATTTCTATTCCCGCGAGGGCCACAGCTTTTGCTTTGAAGATAACGGCAAAAAGATTGAGGTCCATGCAATCCTTTGCGGAGTGGGAATGGTTAATGCCACAGCCGCCGCAACATATCTTGCGGGGGAAGGGGCAGATATAATTCTTTGCTCGGGCCTTTCAGGCGGTATTAGCGGAATTAAAAGGGGCGAAATTACCATAGGCACCGAATACATCGAGCACGACTTTGACCTAACCCCATTAGGCTATAAAATGTGTGAAAAGCCGCTGCAAAAATATGTATATAAGGCAGATGAGACTCTGCTTGATGTTATGTGCGATATTTACCCCGATTTAAAAAGGGGAGTTATTGTCAGCGGAGACTGTTTTATAGGCGACAATAACAAGAAAAACTATCTTAAGGAAACCTTTGGCGCAATGTCTTGCGATATGGAATCGGCCGCTGTTGCCTATGTGTGCGACCTTGCCAAAATACCATTTGCAGCTATCAGAAGAATCTCTGATGATGCGGGAAATGATGCAGGCGACAGCTACTCTCAAATGAATAACCTTCGCCAAGATGTACTTATAGATTTACTGATTGTTGCAGTTAAAAAGTTTTTTGGTTACAATATTTTGTGGAAATAGCCAAAAAAATAATAATTTTTTTGGTTTTAAGTTCCAATTATATGGATATTTAACTAAAAACAGTTGATTTCAGGAGTAAAATATGGTAAAAATAATAGCAGAGGGTAGCGGTGGAAGATATACTTTGCCGCAGCTTCTTCAAATAATGGAAGCACTCCGTAGCCCGGGCGGTTGTCCTTGGGATAGGGAGCAAACCCATCAAAGCATCAAGAACGATGCACTCGAAGAGGTCTACGAGGTTGTAGATGCAATCGATAATAACGATACTGCCGCTCTTTGTGAAGAGCTTGGAGATATGCTTTTGCAGGTTGTTTTCCATAGTCAAATCGCAAGGGAAGAAAACGAGTTTTCTTTTGATGAGGTAGTAGACGGTATTTGTAAAAAGCTTGTGCTTCGCCATCCGCACGTTTTCGGTAGCGAAAGTGTCGAAAATTCTGCTGAGGTGCTCGACCTTTGGGACAGCATTAAAAAAGAAGAAAAAAATCAAACCACAGTCACCGATACGCTCGAAAGCGTGCCCAAAGCCTTCCCCGCGTTAATGCGTGCCGCAAAGGTGCAAAAACGCGCCAAGAAAGCAGGGGTTGCCACAGCGCCCGATATTGCCAAGGTGAAAAATGCCTTAGCTGTGTTTGAAGAAAACCTGAACGGCCAAAAGCAGGAGCTAAAAGCTGCTTACGGTAATCTTCTTTTCCTGCTTGCAGGTATGGCGCAGGGTATTGATATAAACGCTGAAGAGGCGCTAAACTTTGCAACAAACGCCTTTATTGAAGATGTAAAAAAGGCGGAAAATTAACTTGTATTCTTACGGAAAAACCGTTTGAAATATTTTTTGGAGGTATTTATTATGAACAAGACTGAACTCGTTGCTGCTATTGCTGAGAAAGCAGGTATTTCTAAGAAGGACGCAGATGCTGCAGTTGCTGCATTCGTAGCTACCGTTACCGATGCTATGAAGGCTGGCGATAAGGTTGCTCTTATCGGCTTTGGTACTTTCGAAGCTAAGAAGCGTGCTGCTAGAACCGGCATCAACCCCAAGACCAAGGAAACCATCAAAATCGCAGCTACTAAGGTTCCCGCATTCAAGGCTGGACAGGCTCTTAAGAACGCTGTAAAATAATTAATTTTACTCATTATAGCCGCCGTTTCGGCGGCTTGTTCTTTTTTGAGGTTACTATGAGATTAGACAAATTTTTAAAGGTTTCAAGAATAATCAAGCGCCGTACCGTTGCAAACGAGGCCTGCGATGCGGGCAGGGTAACGATAGGCGGCAGGCAGGTAAAGGCCTCCTACGATGTTAAGGTGGGCGATATTTTACAAATAGCTTTCGGCCCAAAAACTGTTAAGGTAGAGGTTTTAAATGTTGCCGAGGTTGTTAAAAAAGATGATGCCGCACTGCTTTACAAGCTTATTGATTAGTAATAAAACACCATCCGTTTTTGTATACTTAAACGGGTGGTGTTTTTATGCTCGAAGAGAAGAATGTTGTTCATAACATTATTATAGAACAGTGCAAAAATGTTCACATTACCGGCGTTTTAGAGGTAAAGGGATTCGATGAAGAAACCGTAATACTCGACACCTCAAAGGGGAACCTAACAATAAAAGGGGAAAACCTTTCAATAGGGGGTTTTAGCCTTGAAAGCGGAGATTTACATATGCAGGGTGATATTTTTGCGCTGGTTTATTCAGGTGTAAAGGAAAAAGGCTTTTTAAAGCGTATTCTCAAATAATATGTGGGAAATAAATCTATCCTGGCAAATTCAAGGCTTTTTAGCCAGTCTTTTGTGCGGAGCTGCAATTTGTATAGCCTTTGATATTCTAACCCTGTGTGTAGGCAGGCTTTCTAAACAAGTAATTTTCATTTTTGATATATTATTCTTTATTTTTGTTGGCTTTTTTGATTTTTGTCTTCTTTTGGTCTTTTGTAACGGTGAACTCAGAGGTTATATTTTCGCAGGGGAAGCTTTGGGATTTCTTATATGCAAGCTAACCCTGGCCAAAGTATATATTCCGCTTGCGCCAATAATTTTAAGGCTTATAAAACGCTTATTTTTAGGTGTAAAATCGGCTTATCTACGAATTTTCACTAAAATTTTCAAAAAAGGCTGATAAAAAGGCTTTAATTTATAAAAAAGGCTTGAAAAAGTATAAATAAGTAGTGTATACTAAAGAAAATCTACTCGATGTCTGTAAAGAAAGGATGAGCACGAATGAAGCGCAGCATTTTGCTACGTGTTTTAATAATAGCCTTTTGTGCTTATATGCTCATTTCACTTGGCACCCTTGTCGATGAACTTTCCGCCAGGCGCGAGGAATTGGCCGAAACACAGTCTCAAATTAAAGACACAGCCTTAAGCGTAGAGGAAAAAGAGAATCTAATCAAAAACAGCACCTTAGAGGAGTTTATCGAACGTGCTGCGAGGGAAATGCTTGGGTTCGTTTATCCTAACGAACAGGTTTTTGTCGATGTAAACTAGTGTTTAAAAGCAAAACTTTCGGTTTATTTTTTAGGGGGAAACATTACTTTGCAGCTCACAGTTGGCGACATTGTCGAGGGAAAAATTACAGCAGTCAAGGACTACGGCGTTTTCGTAGAGCTTGAAAACTCAAAATTCGGAATGGTACACATTTCCGAAATAGCACAGTCTTATGTTAGCGAAATACGCGACTTTGTTAAGGAAGGAGATACCGTTAAGGTAAAGGTTCTCTCCATTTCGGAAGATGGCAAGGTAAGCCTCAGCATTAAGCAGGCAAGCGATACTCCTGCCGAAGAGCAAAAGCGTGAACGCAAAGAAAGAAAACCTTATGCGCCAAAGCCTGCAGCTCCCGCGCCCGATGGCTCTTATGTCTGGACCGCTAAAAAGAGTGAAGCTACTTCTTTTGAAGATATGATGAGCAAGTTCAAGGCCACAAGCGATGAAAAATTTTCCGATTTAAAGCGCAAAAATCCCGATGCTAAAAGAAATCGTCGTACTGGCGGAAGATAATAAATTATTAAGGCGGTTTTCGGTAACGATAAACCGCTTATATTTTTGGTGTAAAAATGAGAGAAATCAGTTGTAACGAGATTAGTAAAGTGGTAGCCGAGCTTTGCGTTCTGGCAAATAAAAGGTTACCCTGCAGTCTTACGGGCCGAATAGAAGAATGTGCTGCGGCCGAAACTCAGCCGCTGGCAAAATCCATTATGGGCGATATAAGAAATAATATAGATGCCGCTAAAGAGCAGGACATACCCATTTGTCAGGATACAGGTATGGCCGTTATCTTTGCCGAGGTGGGACAAGATGTCCACATTGTTGGCGGCAATTTTGAAGATGCCATAAACCAAGGGGTAGCTATGGGCTATACCCAGGGCCTTTTAAGAAAATCGGTTGTGTCCGACCCACTAATGCGCATCAACACAGAGGATAATACCCCTGCCGTAATTCATACAAGAATTGTTAGTGGCGATAAAATTAAACTAACCGTAGCCCCCAAGGGCTTTGGCAGCGAGAATATGAGTGCCACCCAAATGCTTACCCCTGCAAGCGACAGGGCAGGCGTAATTGATGCAGTACTTCAAATTGTAAAAGCCGCAGGCTCCAACCCTTGTCCGCCAATGGTTGTAGGCGTTGGCATTGGCGGAGATTTCGAGCAGTGCGCTCTACTTTCTAAAATGGCGCTTTGCCGCGATGTAAATATCAGAAACGGTAATCCGTTTTATAAGGAATTGGAAGAAGAACTGCTTGCCAAAATCAACAAGCTTGGTATTGGCCCGCAAGGCTTTGGCGGTAATACCACGGCGCTTGCTGTTAACATTGAAACAGCACCCACCCATATAGCAGGGCTGCCGGTTGCGGTTAATATCGGTTGCCATGTTACCCGCCATATCACAAAAATAATTTAGTGGAGATATAAATGTCAAATTATAAATATATTGCTCCCTGCCTTTTTGGTGTTGAAGGAATTTGCGCCTTCGAGCTGGAAAGAATGGGGGCAGGGAATGTAAAGGCCGAAAACGGCAGGGTTAATTTTGAAGGCGACCTTAATATTTTGGCTCGCGCAAATATTAATTCCCGTTATGCCGAAAGAATATTAATAAATGTTGGCGAGTTTGAAGCCGTTACCTTTGAAGAGCTTTTTCAAGGTGTAAAGGCGCTGCCTTGGGAAAACTTTATCGGTAAAGATGATGCCTTTCCCGTTAACGGCCACAGCATAAATTCAGCCCTTCACAGTATACCCGACTGCCAGTCTATAATAAAAAAAGCAATTGTAGAAAGGCTTAAGTCAAAATACAATATCAGTTGGTTCAGCGAAACGGGGGTAGAGCTTAAAATCCGTTTTTCTATCCTTAAAAACCGTGTTTCGGTTACCATTGATACTTCGGGAGAGGGGCTTCATAAAAGAGGATACAGAAGAAAGTCTAACGAAGCTCCCTTAAAGGAAACGCTGGCTGCCGCCATTTGCGATACCGCAAGAATCTTCCCCGATACAAAAATGTTCGACCCGTTTTGCGGCTCGGGTACAATTTTAATTGAAGCGGCTATGATGGCGCAAAAAATGGCCCCCGGTCTTCGCCGTTTCTTTGCCGCCGAAAAATTTGGCTTTATTCCCGAGAATGTTTGGCGCGAGGAAAGAGCCGCCGCGCAGGATAAAATACTTCACAACATTGATTTCAGGGCCGTAGGCTATGATATCGACCCTGCCGCCGTTCGACTTGCCGAGGAAAATGCAGCTAAAGCTGGTGTTTCAAAATACGTTAAGTTCGAAGTGGCTGATATTAAGGACTTTAAAGCGCCCGATGAACGCTTTTTGTGTGTAACAAACCCGCCTTACGGCGAACGCTTGCTTGATATTAAGCAGGCGCAGGAGCTTTACAAAACAATGGGTAAGGTGTTTACTCAGGGTCAGGGCAAAAAGTATTTTGTAATCAGCCCCGATGAAGAGTTTGAAAAGCTGTTTGGCAGGCCGGCCGATAAACGCCGCAAGCTTTATAACGGAATGATAAAATGTCAGCTGTTTATGTATTTTAAGTGAGGTAAATTAAATGAGGGATGTTTTTATAATTAACCCCGCCGCGGGAAAAGAAGATTGCACAAATTCACTCACAGCCGAAATAAGAGAGGTTTATGGGGATGACTGCAAAATCCTTATAACAACCGGCGAGGGCGATGCCCTTAAAAAAGCAAAAGCCGAAGCCGAAACGGGCGATGATGTCAGAATCTTTGCTTGTGGCGGAGACGGTACATCTTTCGAGGTTTTAAACGGAATTATAGGCTATAAAAATGCCGCAATCGGTGTAATTCCCATTGGCTCAGCTAACGATTTTATAAAATACTTTGGTTTCGATTCCAAGCCCCGCTTTTTAAACCTTAAAAAGCAAAAAAACGGCACCATGCTTCCAATAGACCTTATAAAAGCAGGGGATTATTACTGTATGAATCAGTGCTGCGCAGGGCTTGATGCGCAGGTGGCCGACTATATGCGCGGCTTTAAACGCCTGCCTCTGGTTTCGGGTCCAATGGCATATAACCTTGCAGTAGTAAAAGCCTTTTTGGGCAAAATCGGCATAAATATGAAGGTTACAACCGATGGTAAAATATTTAAAGAGGGAAGCGTGCTTTTTGCTGTTTGTGCAAATGCACCCGTTTATGGCGGAGGATATATCAGCGCCCCCAAGGCTGTACTTAACGATGGCCTGCTTGACTGCGTAACAATAGACACGGTTAAAAGACTTCAGGTACCGGGGCTTCTTCCAAAGTATAAAAGCGGCAAGCACGAAACGCTTGATGTTTGTACCTACGGCAGATGCGAGACCTTTGAATTCGAGGCCGATACAGATATCCCCGTTAGCCTTGATGGTGAGATTATACATACAAATAAATTCAAGTGCGAAATTGTTAAAAACGGCATAAACTTCGTATTGCCGGAATAAATTGTTAATAAATTAAAAATTTTGGTAAAAGACCTTGATTTTTATGAAAAAATTGGTACAATATAATTAGCACTCAAAGCAAACGAGTGCTAATTATATTGTTATTTTTGTTTTGGAGGCTTAAAATAATGACTATCAAACCCCTTTTAGACAGAGTAGTTTTAAAAACTGTCGAAGCAGAGGAAACCACAAAAAGCGGAATCATTTTAACCGCATCCGCTAAAGAGAAACCCGAAATTGCCGAGGTTGTGGCAGTAGGTCCCGGCGGCAAGGTAGATGGCGCAGAGGTTGAAATGTTCGTTCGTGTTGGCGATAAGGTTATTACCGCTAAATATGCAGGCACAGAAGTTAAGGTAGATGGCGTTGAATATTCTATCGTTCGCCAGTCCGACATTCTTGCCGTTGTAGAATAAGGAGGCTTATATAAATGGCTAAAGACATAATTTTTGGTGAAGAGGCTCGCAAAGCCCTTCAGGCCGGTGTAGACCAAATTGCAAATGCCGTTAAGGTAACCCTTGGCCCCAAGGGTAGAAACGCTGTGTTAGAGCGCAGCTACGGCGCCCCCCTCATTACTAACGATGGCGTAACCATCGCCAAAGAGGTCGAGCTTGATAACCCATTTGAAAATATGGGTGCACAGCTTGTAAAAGAGGTTGCAACCAAAACTAACGACTGCGCAGGCGATGGTACCACCACCGCTACCGTACTTGCACAGGCCCTTATATGCGAGGGTATGAAAAACGTTGCCGCAGGCGCCAACCCCATGATTGTTAAAAAGGGTATTAAAAAGGCTGTAGATACCGCCGTTGCAACCGTTGTATCCAACTCTAAAAAGGTAACAGGCTCGGCCGATATCGAGCGTGTTGCTACCGTTTCGGCAGGGGATAACTTCATTGGTAAGCTTATTGCCGAAGCTATGGAAAAGGTGTCTGCCGATGGTGTTATTACCGTTGAAGAATCCAAAACCGCCGAAACCTATAGCGAGGTGGTTGAGGGTATGCAGTTCGACCGCGGCTACATCACCCCCTATATGGTAACCGATACCGACAAAATGGAGGCTATCATTGATGATGCCTATATTCTTATAACCGATAAGAAAATTTCCTCTATTCAGGATATTCTCCCCGTGCTCGAGCAAATTGTTCAGGCTGGCAAAAAGCTTGTAATCATTGCCGAAGATATCGAAGGCGAAGCGCTTTCAACCCTTATTGTCAATAAGCTCCGTGGCACCTTCGTTTGCGTTGGTGTTAAGGCTCCCGGCTTTGGCGACAGAAGAAAGGAAATGCTTCAGGATATCGCTATTCTTACCGGCGGTGAGGTTATTACCGAGGAGCTCGGCCTCGACCTTAAGGATACCCAGATTCATCAGCTCGGTCGTGCCCGTCAGGTTAAGGTTGGCAAGGAAAACACCATCATCGTAGATGGCGCAGGCGCAGCAGATGCTATTCAGTACCGTGTTGCCCAAATCAGAAATCAGGTAGAAGCCGCAACTAGCGATTTCGACCGTGAAAAGCTAAACGAACGCCTTGCAAAGCTTGCAGGCGGTGTTGCAGTAATTAAGGTCGGTGCCGCTACCGAGGTTGAAATGAAGGAGCAAAAGCTCAGAATAGAAGACGCTCTTGCCGCAACCAAGGCAGCTGTGGAAGAGGGAATTGTTGCAGGCGGCGGTACAGCCCTTGTAAACGCTATTCCTGCAGTTAAGGCCCTTTTAGATACAACCGAGGGCGATGAAAAGACAGGCGTTAGCATTGTGCTTAAATCTCTTGAAGCCCCCATTCGCCAAATTGCTTATAATGCAGGTCTCGAAGGCTCTGTAATCATTGATAAGATTATAAGCGAAGGCAAGGCAAACTACGGCTTCGATGCTTATAGTGAAATCTATACCGATATGATTGAAGCAGGCATTGTAGACCCAACTAAGGTTACCCGTTCGGCACTTCAGAATGCTGCATCTGTGGCATCAATGGTGCTCACAACCGAAACCCTTGTTGCCGAAAACAAGGATGATGCCAAGGCAAATAAAGCTGCCGCAGCCGCTGCAGCAGCCGCAGGCGGCGGAATGTATTAATAAATCAAAAAGCACCGCTCGTAAGAGCCGTACTCTAAAGGACAGTAAAAAAGGAAGCACGAAAATTTCGTGCTTCCTTTAATTTTGTCGCATACCGTAACAAGCAGGGAAAATGTATATCACATTTTCCGCTTTTTAGGAGAACCTAAAACCCTTTTCTAAACAAATATCATCTATTCGATAAATAGGAATTGGTTTACTCCTTGCTTAACACTTTTTTCTGCCAGGACTTTTTTTCGCATTGGGGGCAACGCATATATCTTGTTCTGCCCATGTGCGGAGCCATAGCAACGGCTCTATATGTTGGTACATATCGGTGTCCGCATTTTTTGCATGTATAATATCCTGCCACTTGCTCCATCCGCAGTGCATAGAAGCAACCCGCTAAGAACAAAACAAATCCAAATACAATGAGAGTAATTCTTAGTCCATTTGACATTTGCACAAAAGCGGCAACAAATATCAAAGCAAAAAGAACGACCGT
>JAGBGJ010000073.1 GCA_017936045.1 Clostridia bacterium | reverse complement strand
CAGGCAGGTAGTGAGGTTTCGGCGCTTCTGGGCCGTATGCCTTCGGCAGTTGGTTACCAGCCCACACTTGCAAACGAAATGGGTGCCTTGCAGGAAAGAATTACCTCTACAAAGAAGGGCTCTATTACCTCTATACAGGCAGTTTACGTTCCTGCCGATGACCTTACCGACCCTGCCCCTGCAACCACCTTTGCTCACCTTGATGCTACTACGGTTTTATCCCGTTCAATAGCTTCGCAGGGTATTTACCCTGCTGTTGACCCGCTTGAATCTACCAGCCGTATTCTCTCCCCCGAGGTTTTGGGCGAAGAGCATTACTTTGTTGCCAAAGAGGTTCAGCGTATTCTTCAGCGTTACCAGGAGCTTATGGATATTATTGCCATTATGGGTATGGATGAGCTTTCCGATGAGGATAAGCTGCTTGTTGCACGCGCACGTAAAATTCAGCGTTTCTTATCCCAGCCCTTTGATGTATCAGAAAAGTTTACCGGTTTCCCCGGTAAATATGTTCCTTTAAGCGAGACAATTCGCGGCTTTAAGGAAATTATTGAAGGCAAACACGATGACCTGCCCGAAAGCGCCTTTTTATTTGTTGGTACAATTGACGAGGCTGTTGAAAAGGCAAAGAAGGTGGCACGATGAACACCTTTTTACTTGCTATATCCTCCCCCGATGGAGATGTTTTCCGCGGGGAGATACGCTCTATCTTTTTAAGAGGGGCCGAGGGTGAGCTGGCCGTTATGGCAGGGCATATTCCCTTTGTTACAACAGTTGTTCCCTGCGAGGTTAAGCTTGTTTTAGAGGATGGCACCACCAAAACAGGTAAAACCGAGGGTGGAATTTTAACGGTTGGCAGCGATATGGTAACCCTGCTTTCAAGCAGTTTTACATTTTAAGGAATAGCTATGAAAATTGTTAAGACAAACAACAATATAGAGCTGCACGGCGCCGAAAACTTTGTTTTATCTGAAACCCTGGATTGTGGACAGGCCTTTCGCTGGAGCGAAACTGAGCCCGACCTCTGGCTTGGCGTTGCCTTTGGCAAGGTGCTGAAGATTGGCTCTAAGGATAATGTTATTACCCTTTACAACACCACCGAGGAAGACTATTTAAACATTTGGAAGAATTACTTTGACCTTGATAGAAATTACTCCCAGATATTAGAGGTGTTATCGCAAAACGAGGTTTTAAAAACAGCCGGAGAATATGCACAAGGTATTAGAATCCTAAGGCAGGAGCCTTGGGAGGCGCTATGCTCTTTTATAATTTCGCAAAATAACAATATCCCCCGTATTAAGGGGATTGTAGAGCGGCTTTGCCAAAACTTTGGCGAGGAGATAGCCGATGGGCTGTACTCCTTCCCTACTGCCGAGAAAATTGCCGCACTATCGCTGGAGGATTTAGCTGTACTTAGAAGCGGATTCAGAGCAAAATATATTCTTGATGCCGCAAAAAAGGTTGCAAGCGGAGAAATTGTTTTGGAAGAGCTTATAGATATGCCGCTTGATGAGGCAAGAGCCACACTGGTTAAGATTTACGGTGTTGGTGAAAAGGTTGCCGACTGCACCCTGCTTTTCGGCCTTTACCACATTGAAGCCTTTCCAAAGGATGTTTGGATTAAAAAGGCCATGGCAAAGCTTTTTGATGGCGCTTTGCCCGAGTGTGCGCTTTCTTTTGCAGGAATTGCACAGCAATACATTTTCCACTATGCAAGAATGACAAAGCTAGAGATATAAAAAAATACCTTGCTTCAAAATTCGCCCACACCAGATAGGGCAGTATTTGTTTCTCTAGCGTAAATTCCCGTATTATTGCCAAAACCCTTAAAAGGCGCCAGCCTTCCTGCGGTTTTTGGCTTCAATACTGAAAATTACTGCATATTACGAAACTGCGAAGCACCTTAAAAAGAAAATTTTTAGTGGCAGAACAGGCAAAAGCCCCCGATGACGCTGACGCGTATCGGGGGCTTTTAACGCATTATGACGCAAAAATTTCACTTTTTAAGGAAATACATCCCTATCTGGTGTGGGCGTTGAAGCAAGGTATTTTTTTATTTTGTTGGGATTATGAATTTTTTGGGTGATAGCAACACATCATCGGTAAAGGAATTTATGGTTTTGATTTCTTCCACGCTGCTGTTATAACGGCGGGCAATATTCCAAAGCTTTTCGCCCGTTTCGGCAAAATATAAAACTATACTGCTTTGTCTACGGTTTATGGGTGCGGCACTTTCATCTTGAACAACATCCACCAGTATTTCTTTTTTCATATTATCGTATATAGAAACCGAAACCTGCGGCTCTACTGCGACAGCGACTGTGTTGGCGGCGGTTATAGTATATGAACAGTTACCAATAGTTATATCGTACATTGCGTTGGGCGAGCAGAGCTGTTCCTTTGAGGTGTATGTATACTCGAAATCTATTGGCCTTTCGTAACACTCGGGCGTGCCATCACAGTCGTAGGCCAAGAGGTTTACAAGAACGGTTCCCGTAATTTTAAGCGTTTGGCCTTCGAACTTATGGGTTGAGCCCTTAACCTCGCACCACATATCTATTACTGAGCCGATTGCGCCATCGGTAAATTCAAGATTTTTCCTTGCAATAAACCTTTCGCAAAAAGATTCCTTTAACTTTTTAAAGGAAACGGTTTCCCTTTTAAAGGAATATCCGCCCAAGGTGGAATAGGCATCAATAACCGCAGGGATTTCCTCTTCACAGTAGGCCTTTACCGAAACGCCAAGCTTTAAAGATACGGTGAATGAGCGTATTTCTTCATCCCCCATAGAATGTGGTGCAAGCTCGCAAAACAGTATTTTAACAAAGCTATCTACTCGGCAGTCTTCGGTTATGCCCTGAACATCTATAAGCTGGCTGAATGGGAAGCTTTCTTCAAAGCACTGCGGGCGTGTGCCCTCTACCGAATGGTAAAGAACATAAACCTTAACCGTTCCCTTGACCATAACCTTGCCGCCCATAATTTTGGTTTCATCAATAACGGCGGTGGCATTGCTTCTTATAACACAATCTACCGCAGGCTGGGAGTTGCCAACCGAAATTTCCTCCTCTAAAACCAAATTCTTTTCGCCAAAGGAGATTGGCGCTATGCTATCAATTTTACTATGCAGCTGCTCGATGCATTTTTGGTCTATATCGCACACCATTTCCTTTTCTTTTTCCCTGATTACGGTAACCTCAAGGCTGGAGTGGGCGCTGATATTAACAATGCAGTCTCCACCGATTTTGGCAAAGAATTTTTCATCTATTATACGAACAGCCGCCTCGCCATCGGTTAAATCGTTATTGGCTTCGGCAGTTTTGGAAAAGAATGAGTTGTGTTCGTAGTTGGAAAGACAATTATTTGTATCGAGATATATAATCGAAACGCAAACAGTACCCTCTACCGTTACGGTTTTATCCGAAATATATTTGGATGTTACTACGGTTTTGCCGCTGCATTTAAGAATTTTTTTAGGCTGTTTTGCACCGTTTAGGTGAAGTGTTTCCTCAATTCCGATTTCTAAGGTGTCTGAAAATAGGTGCTCTTCGGATTTTATGCTGTGCTTGGTTAAATTTATATCCATAATTTATTCTCCTTTTTCGTTTTAGTAAAGTATATTAACGAGCACAGTAAAATATGAAAAAAGCACCAAAAACTTGGTGCTTTTTATGTATTAATCGTTATCCACTTTTTTAACCTTGAATATCATTCTTAAAATGCCGCTTAAAAACTTTGGACTTTTATAGAGAACAACCTTCATAAATAGCCTCCTATCAACAGTGTTTGTTAAGTAACAGCCCCATAACTATGAGTGATGCCGAAAGCAAGACAACCAGCCATCTTAGAGGCAGGAAAAATGCCAGCATTACCCCCACCGAAAAGGTGATTATGAAAAAGCCGCTTTTGTTTGCTTTTCTTCTTCTAATATGACCACCGCCTTTTTGCTTCTAATACATTATAGTCAAAAAGTAAAAAAGGGTTAAAAAAAGTGAGTGCAATGCACTCACTTTTTAATATTCCAAGCCTTAACATCTTTAAGCTCTTCGTACATAGTTATGTATGATTTATATCTTGTTTCTTCTATTTTGCCTTCCTCTACAGCGCTGCAAACGGCACAGCCCTTTTCGCCGATGTGTTTACAGTCGGAAAAGCGGCAGAAAGCTGCAAAATCTTCAAAATCGGGGAAAAGGCTGCTCAAATTTTCCTTAAAGGTTAAGTCATCTTTATCGGCCTCGAGGGAAGAAAAACCCGGTGTATCGGCAACATAACCGTTATAGCTGTGAGGGAAAAGTTCAGTATGGCGGGTTGTATGGCGGCCACGGCCAAGCTTTTCGCTTACATCCCCTGTACCAAGGGCAAGCTTTGGGAAGATTTTATTAAGCAGGCTGGATTTACCCGCACCTGAATTGCCGGTAAAAGCACTTATTCCGCCCTGCAGTTCGGATATAATTTCTTCCATGCCTTCCCCACTTACGGCCGAGCAGGCAATTGTTTTAAAGCCTGCATTTTTATAAATATTGCACCAAGGGGTAACATCCTCCAGGTCGTTTTTGTTAAACACAATAATCGGCTTAATATTTTTATAGGCACAAAGGGCGGTCATTCTATCTATAAGCAGGGTGCTGGGCGATGGAACAACCGAGGAAGATACAATAAACAGCTTATCAATATTAGCAACAGGTGGGCGGTCAAGGTCATTTTTACGCCTTTTTACTGCATTAATAACACCTTTATCTCCATCGGGCATAATTTCTACCCTATCCCCAACAAGGAGACTTTGCTTGTTGTTTTTAAACCTACCTCGGGCCTTACATTCGAAAAGCTGTTTATTTTCAGTTTCAACATAGTAAAAGCCCGAGATTGCTTTAATTATTAGTCCTTCCATATAACGATTATCGGGTCTTGGCAACAACGGCGCCATCTTTTTCTTCAAAACCGGTAATTGTTACTGATTTTACATATACAGCATCATTAATTCCATCTTCGTACCAAAGCTCGTAGGTTTGCGGGAATTTAGAAACTCCGGATATTTCGAAGCTCCAAACCTTTTGACTTAAATTAGCATCATCATCCCTTGCAACCTCTTTGTCGCCTTGTTTAAGATATGCTGATACCAGTTGCTCTACGCCATTTCCCGAAAGTTCAATGTTAAGGACAAGTGTTTCGGGTAAGCCTTTACTTACCAAAACATTAATCTTTGTTCCTCTTTCAACCTCTTGTCCGGGTGTAAAGCCCTCGGCCAGTCCACAAATAACGCCCTTGCTCTTTTCGGAATAAACCTCGGTAACAGTTCCTAAGGATAGTCCTGCATCGTTTAAGGTCTCCTCAGCCTTTTCTACATTCAAGCCCAATTTTACAATGTCGGGAATCTTTTTAAGGTCTTCAGGCTTGCCAGAGGATACATAAAGTGTAATACTGCAGTCGGATGGTACATCGGCCTTTGCTAAAGGGGTAGTTCTTATTATACAGTCTTTTTCAACATCGGCATTAGCCTCATATTCAATCTTAATATCGGTTGTGTTAAAACCATTTTCTTCCAATAAAGCTTTAGCGTGGTCTAATGTTTGACTATAAAGATTCGGGAATGAAACCATTTTTTGACCAAGGCTGACTGTAAGGGTAACCGTTCCGCCCTCCTTAACGCCGGAGCCACTATCGGGGGTTTGATCGCACACAAAGCCCGCATCGTATTCGGAATTGTACACAGGCTGTTCCCACTTAATATTGTATTTATCTACATATTCACTAGCTAAAACTTCTTCTTGGGTCATACCGACAAAATTGGGAAGCTTAACCTCATCTACACCCGTTGTGAAGAATTTAAATGCGTAAAGAAGTATTAAAACGAGTGCCAAAACAAAGGTTATGGTAACACCTAAGAGAATAGGAATAATTGGCGATTTGCCCTTTTGCCTTGGATTTTTCTTAACCTCTTTTTCTTCTTCATCGGTGGTGATTTTGGGGATGAACTTTGTAGGAGCATCATCCACAAAATAGTCATAATCAAAGGTAATGGCAGGGTTTTTCTTGAAGGCTTCAAGGTCGCAAAGCATTTCGGCTGCCGATTTGTATCTGCGGGCACCATCTTTTTGCATTGCGTGCATTGTGATTTGCTCTAACCCTTCGGGGATGGAGCCGTTTATATCACGGGGCGGTGTTGGGTCTTTTTGAAGCTGCATAATAGCAACCGAAACGGCACTTTCTGCCTGGAACGGAAGCTTACCTGTAAGCATTTCGTAAAGCATTACGCCAACCGAATAGAGGTCGGCCTTTTCATCGGTCTTTTCGCCCTTGGCCTGTTCGGGGCTGATATAGTGAACCGAACCGATTGCCTTATCGGTAATGGTTACCTGTTCGCTGCGAGCAAAACGGGCAATACCAAAATCGGCAACCTTAATAACACCATCGGGTAAAACCATTATATTTTGGGGCTTAATATCGCGGTGTACAACACCCTTATCGTGCGCGTGCTGAAGTCCGCGAAGAATTTGCAGTGTAAACTGAACAGCCTCGTTCCAGGATAGCGGGCCGCTTCTGTCGATATACTCCTTAAGTGTAATGCCGTCGATATACTCCATTACAATATACTGAATAAGGTCGCCAAAGCTAACATCGTAAACCTTTACAACATTGGGGTGAGAAATTACTGCAATAGCCTTAGATTCATTTATAAAGCGGCGCAAGAATTCCTCGTTTCCGGTATATTCTTCCTTTAATATTTTTACGGCAACGGTTTTGTTTTCCAAATTGTCGTATGCCTTGTAAACAACAGCCATTCCGCCAACACCAACAATTTCTTGAAGCTCATATCTGCCGTCTAATCTTTTTCCAAGATATTTATCCATAAATCGAACCTCCCTAATAGATTAATACCGCTGTGATATTATCTGTTCCGCCATCTTCATTAGCCATATTAATAAGCGTTTCGGCACACTCTTCCTGCGGCTTGGTTTTAACCGTTTTGAAGAGGGCTTGCTCATCTATATGGTTAGTAAGGCCATCGGTACAAATAAGCAGCGTGGCATTTTCGGGCTTTAGGACAATGTTATAATCGCAAGCAACCGTTTTTTCGGTTCCGATTGCCCTTGTAATTATATTCTTTCTTGGGTGGTTTTTTGCTTCCTGTTGACTTATTTCACCCTTGTTTACCATTGCCTGAACTACCGAATGGTCGATTGTAAGCTGTTCTATATCGGAATTGGTTATATGGTAAGCTCGGCTATCGCCAACATGAACGATATGCGCAAGGTTATCAATAACCAAGGCGGCAACCACGGTTGTACCCATTCCTTTATATTCTTCGCTGGAGCTTGCCATTTCGAAAACCTCAGCGTTTGCCGAATCAACGGCGGCACGCAAAAGCTTTTCGATAGATGTAGAGCTCATTTTAGGGGAATATGATTTTACAATATATTGTGAAATGACTGTAGCCGCCTTTTCGCTGGCTATATTTCCGCATTTAGCGCCACCCATTCCATCGCAAACAACGGCAAAAACCGTGCCGTTATCGAACTGGCCGGTAAAGAATGCATCCTGGTTGATTTCTCTTTTACGGCCTATGTCGGTTTTACTGTAAATTTTCATTGTTCTCCCCTCCTTTTTCTTCAAATTTTCGGCGAAGCTGTCCGCAAGAGGCATCTATATCTCCCCCAAGGGTTCTTCTTACCGTTGTATTTATTCCAAGACCGTTCAGCTTTTCGGCAAACTGCATTAGGGCTTTTCGGTCTGATTTTTCGTAGGTGTTTTCCCGAACGGGGTTTACGGGAATGAGGTTAACATGACACAGGATTCCTTTTAGTATTTTTGCAAGCTGGGTTGCACAGGCATCGGTATCGTTTTTACCCTTTATCATTGCATATTCAAAGGAAATGCGCCTACCTGTTACTGCTTGGTAATCCCTGCAGGCTTTAAGCAGCTCTTCTATATTCCAGCGTTTATTTACCTTCATCATATCACTTCTTATATCATCAAAGGGTGCGTGAAGCGAAATGGAAAGGGTTATTGGTAAATTAAGCTCGGCCAGTTTATATATGCCCGGCACAACGCCCGAGGTGGAAAGCGAAATGTGGCGATAGCCTATTCCAAGGCCCTCGGGGTCGGACACCAGTTCTAAAAACCTTTTAACGTTATCGAAGTTATCCAGCGGCTCTCCCATTCCCATTAAAACAATATTGGAAACACGAATACCGTTATCCTTGCCCGCCATCATAACCTGAGCCAACATTTCAGAGGGCAAAAGATTTCGGTAAAGCCCGTTTAGCCCCGAAGCACAAAAGCTGCAACCCATTCGGCAACCAACCTGGGTTGAAATACAAACGGTGTAGCCATGGTTGTACTTCATAAGCACCGATTCAATACGCTCTGAGTCGTGCAATTCATAAAGATATTTTACCGTTTCATCGAGCTTTGAGGTTAGCTTTTTTATTATTTTAACCGTTGGAATGAAATAAATTTCCTCTAGTTTTTCTCTTAGGGGTTTCGAGATGTTGCTCATCTCACCGAAGCTTTCGCAGCCCGAGGCCACCCATTTATACACCTGCTTTGCGCGAAAGCCCTGTTCGCCTAAGGCTTTAAAGTCTTCCTGAAGTTCGGCAAGGCTTAGTGAACGGATATCCTTTTTTATGAGCATCTCACCCCTTTTGAGTTTATTTTTTTATTAAAACTGCGGCATAAAAGCCATCGGAATTATTGGTTTTAAACGAAAATGTTTTTTCACATTTAAGAATGAATTCGGGATGTTCTTGTAAAAACAAATCAACATTCTCCCTATTTTCCGCTTTATTTAAGGTGCAGGTTGAATAGAGAATACTGCCACCTGCGTTTAGGTAATTTGCCGCATTATTAAGTATGCTTCTTTGGATTAAAACCAGTTCTTCGAACGAATTTTGCGGTTTGTATTTTATATCCGGCTTGCGGCGTACAACACCAAGACCAGAACACGGAACATCACAAATAATTTTATTGAACTTACCAAGGTTTTCATTAAACTTTGTGGCATCGGCCGAAACGGCAGTTAAATTATTTATACCAAGTCTTTTAGCGCCGCTTTCTATAAGTCCAACCCTTTGCGGGTATAAATCACAGGAAACGATTTCGGTATTATTACCATTCATTGCGGCGGAAAAGCTTTTGCCTCCCGGTGCGGCGCAAAGGTCGAGCACGCGGTCGGTATCACATATTTCAAGCATTTCTACCGCCCTTTGGCAAGAAATATCCTGCACAAAGAAAAGTCCGTTTTTATATGCTTCGTTTTCCTCTACCGAGCCCTTTATATCAATTATAAGAGTATTTTCAAATTCGGTAGGGGTAACGGTGACATTTTGATTTGTAAGTGTTTCGGTTAGCTCCTGTGGAGTTGTTTTAAGTGTGTTTACCCTTATAAAAATCGGTGGAGGCAAAAGGGCATTTTCTAAAAAGCCTTTTGTAAATTCTGCCCCGTAGTCCTGAATTAGGGTTGAAGCAAGCCACTGTGGACAGGAATAAGCTACAGATATATCGTAAATTGAGTTGCCGCTTTGCAAGGGTATATCGGTGCGGATTAGGTTTCTTAGTACAGCGTTTACAAATGCGGCATTAAAGCCTTCGTTTGATTTTTTTATAAGCTTTACGGCTTCATCTACTGCGGCACTATGGGGTATTTTGCTTAAATACTTAATTTGATAAACAGCTGTGCGAAGAACGGCTAAGGTAAAGGGCTTAAGTTTTTTAAGCGGAGTTTTTATAAGCTTTTTAAGATAAAAATCAACCGTTACCAGCCGGTCCAGCGTGCCGTAAAAAATTGCTGTGCATAGCGCGGCATCTTCGCCCTTTAAGGAATGTTCCGAAAGCAGGTTGTTTAAAACCAGATTTGAATAACCGCCGCTTGCAGTTACCTTATTAAGCGCTATTGCCGCCACATATCTTGCATTACTCATTATTTTCACCGTAGGGTGACAAGACTCGAACCCGTCACGCCTATAAATTAATTTTTTAAGTTTTTTCTTGCCTCATCATTTGTAATACGCCAGTATTACTGCATTCTTCGGCTTCGCCCTCCCATAAAAAATTATGTTATAGGTCGAAGAGTTTCTCTAGTTCGCCTTTTATGAGAGGCGAAGTGTGAAATTTGCAGTAAGGCTGTCGCCTTACAAGAATAAACACAAAGCATATTGGAAAGGCGAACAGCGAAACCGTAACGGTTTCGGGTCTTGTCACCCTAAAGCAGTGTGCCTTCGGCTATGCTGTGGCCAATAAGGTATTCCTTGGCCGACATTCTTTTAGAGCCTTCGGCCTGAATTTCTAAAAGTGAAATTGAACTGCCGCCACCGCAGGCCACAATAAGCTCATCTTTAGCCTTTATTACGGTTGAGGGGGCTGCCTTTGTGCTGCCCGAAACTGCTGCCGCATAAACCTTAATTCTTTTTCCTTCCAGCACAAAGTATGTGTTGGGCCAAGGATTAAAGCCGCGAATAAGATTGCAAATTTCGGTGGCAGTTTTATCGAATTTCAAATAGCCCATTTCTTTATTTATAATGGGTGCATAGTTTGAAAGTTTATCATCCTGCTTTATGGGGGTAATTGAACCATCTTCAAGGCCACTTAGGGTTTTAAGCATTAGAGATGCCGTAATAATCGACAGCCTGTCGTGAAGCTGGCCTGCGGTCTCGTTTTCTAAAATATCGGTTTGCTCGGTAAGCAGGATATCGCCTGTATCAATCCCCTCGCCCATAAGCTGGGTGGTAACCCCTGTGGTTTTATCGCCACAAACGATGGCCCACTGTATGGGGGATGCACCCCTATGGCGAGGAAGCAGCGAGGCGTGTCCGTTTACACAGCCGTATTTTGGAATATTCAAAATATTCAGCGGCAAAATTTTGCCGTATGCCACAACCACCATTATATCGGGGTTAAGCGACTGTATGAGCTCCTCGGCCCCGATATTTTTAAGGGAATTTGGCTGAAAAACGGGTATTCCTGCATTTTCGGCGCAAACCTTTACGGGTGGAGGAGTTAATATTTGCTTGCGGCCAACCGCTTTATCGGGCTGTGTGAAAACACCTACCACATTATGGGGCGAAGCAATTAATGCCTCGAGTGTGGGAACGGCAAATTCGGGTGTTCCCATAAAAACTATATTCATAAAAGAATAGCTCCTATTTTACAATTCTGTCTTTATAGATTACACCATCGAGGTGGTCTATTTCGTGGCAAAGGGCACGAGCCAAAAGGCCCTCGCCCGTAACACGAATTTTTTCGCCCTTGCGGTTCTGGGCGCGAACGGTTACCTTCATGGGTCTTCTTGTTGTGCCGAATTCGCCGGGATAAGAAAGGCAACCCTCTTGCTCCTCTTGAACACCTTCGGTTTCTTCAATTACGGGGTTAACAAGCTCTATTACACCCTCGCCGATATCAATTACGCAGTAGCGCCTTAAAATACCAACCTGAGGTGCGGCAAGACCAACACCATCGGCCGCGTACATGGTTTCTATCATATCATCGAGTATGGTTGCAAGCTTGTCATCGAAGGTCATTTGGGTACGGCAGACCTTACGAAGAATTTCATCGCCGTTTTTAACTATATTTCTGATTGCCATTTTAGTCTCCAATTTATATTATGGTTTCGGGGTGGATATCCACCGAAACGGTAGTATCACGCGGGCATTTTACTGCGGTAGCCTTGCGTAGCAGTTCCCTGAAGCGTGCATTGTTTTTGGTTTTTATAATCATTCTAAAGCGGTATTTATTATTAATCTTGGGGGTTGCCGCGGGGACAGGGCCTAAGATTTTAATGGGCACATTACTGTATTCGCCGTTTGCGCCCTCTACCAATGCATTAAATATAGCACGGCTTGTCTCCTCGGCATCGGCCTTTGAGGCGGCAGATACCGAAACCTGCGCTATATCGCAATATGGCGGATAGAGTGCCATTTTACGTACACCGATTTCGCCGTTATAGAATGCATCGTAATCCTGTGCGGCGGCAAGTCTTATAAGGTTTGAATCGGGGTCGGTAGTCTGGACTATTGCAACGCCCTTTTCATCCCCTCGGCCTGCGCGGCCAAGCACCTGGGTAAGAAGCGAGAAGGAACGTTCAAAGCTTCTGTAATCGCTTCCGTTTGCGGCGCTGTCGGCGCCGATTACGCCAACAACTGTTACATTTGGGAAATTAAGCCCCTTGGCTACCATTTGGGTGCCAAGCATTATATCGTACTTACCTTCGGCAAAGTCGGTTAAATAGGCCGAATAAGAGCCCTTTGCGGTGGTGCTGTCGGCATCCATTCGAAGAACTCTGGCTTCGGGGAAAGTTGCCTTAAGCTCTTCCTCTATTTTTTGGGTACCAACACCCATAAATCTTAGCTTTGTATCGGGGCAATTCGGACATTTTTTTGTGGCCGATTCGCTATAGCCGCAATAGTGGCACATAAGCCTGCCGTTGGCCGAATGGTAGGTCATTGAAACGCTGCAGTTAGGGCAGGTTGCCACATAGCCGCAGGTTGGGCAGGAAATGTAGGTATTATGGCCCCTACGGTTTAAGAGAACTATTGCCTGCTTACCCTTTTGAAGAGCGGCATCTATTGACAGCTTAAGCTCGCCGCTGAGCGGACCCGTGTTGCCGTTTCTAAGCTCTCTTCGCATATCTACGGTGATAACCTCGGGCAGTTCGGCCTTGCCGTAGCGCTTAGTTATTGTACATAGGCTGTATTTTCCGATTTTAGCGTTTGTATAGCTTTCTATAGAAGGGGTCGCCGATGCCAGAACTACCAGCGCATTATTATAATGCGCCCTGAATTTTGCAAGGTCCCTTGCATGGAAACGCGGAGATTTTTCGGACTTGTAGGTGTGCTCCTGCTCTTCATCGATTACAATAAGCGAAAGATTTTTTACCGGAGCAAAAATTGCTGAGCGTGTACCGATAGCAACAAGCGCTTCGCCCCTACTGACCCTTTTCCACTCATCCATTCTTTGCCCTAAGGACATTGCCGAATGAAATACAGCAATTTTATCGCCGAAGCGTTTACCGAAGATGGATATTGTTTGCGGGGTTAAAGAAATTTCGGGCACCATTATTATAACGCCCTTATTTTCCTTAACTGCGGTTTCTGCAAGTTTTAAAAATACACTTGTTTTTCCGCTTCCCGTAACACCGTACAGCAGCGCGGCCTCTCCCTTAGGCGAATTATAAAGCTCGCTTAGTTTATTATAGGCCTGCTCCTGCTCACCTGTAAGCTCAATTTCTGGAATAGCACTTTCCCGCTTTACCGAAACGGGACTGCGGTATACCTCTTTTTGGAAAAGCTCTATTACTCCCTTTTTGGCAAGATTTTTAATAACCGAATCTGAAGCGCCGGTAAAATAGGTTAACTCCTTAACCGACAGCTCCCCTAAATCGGAAATAAGGGCAGCAATTTCCTGCTGGCGCGGGGTAAGAGCGGCGGCTTGTATTTCCTCTGCCGTCATTAAAAGCCTTACCGATTTTAAGGATTTATCCTCCATTTTGCGTTCACTGAGCGAATCCTTTAAAAGGCAGCCCTCTTTAACAAGGGTTTGTAGCTTTGTGTCCGACAAGGTGGGGTATGCGGTTATTAATGCTTGCCTTGTTGCGAATTCGTTACTGCTAAAATACTCCTCTAAAAATGAGTATTCAGCTGCAAACGGGGTTTCGCCTTTTGTGAAAATTTCTTGCACCTTAAAGCTTATGCCTATGGGAAGAACTGTCTTTACCGCTTCGAAATAGGTGCAAAAACAATGTTCGTGCATCCAAATACAAAGCTCTATCATTTCTTCGGTTATTATTGGGGCAGTATCAATAATGCGGATAATATCCTTATAGGGTGGGTTGGTTTCATCGGAATAAACTCTAATAACCATTCCCTGCCTGTGGGTATTGCCCTTACCAAAGGGTACAACCACGCGACAACCCGCCTTAAGTGTTGCTTTTAGCTCCTGCGGTACAGCATAGCCATAAGGCTTATCAAAGGAAAAGGCAGTTTGCTCTATTATAATATCGGCAACAAGCATAACAGTCTTCTCCTTTCGAATTTTTTAAGGGGTTAATTATTTGATTTCATCTGCCATTTTGTTGATGGCGATGGATACGGGTTTTTCTATGATGATTTCGCCGTTCTTTTCGGCCTCATCTGAAATATTTCTTGCCTCTTTTGCGATTTGTTTTACCAGCTTATAACGATTATCTGTATTGTTGATAAGCTTACCAATTGCGGGATTTAACATTTTTCAAGCACCTCATCTATAATATTGTTTTGTCTTTGTATATTTAAGCGGTCGGCTTTGATTATGGTAACAAAGTCTTGTACCGCTTGCTCTAAATCGTCGTTTATAACGATATAGTCATAATTTTTGGCGCGCTCCATTTCATAAAGTGCGGCTTTCATTCTTTTTTCTATAAACTCGGCGGAGTCTGTGCCGCGACCTGTAAGGCGGGTACGAAGCACCTCAACCGAGGGGGGCATTATGAATATGGAAAGGGCTGAATCAACCTTTTCCTTAACATTTTTTTGCCCGTTAACATCAATTTCCAAAATGATTTCCCCGCCTTCGTTTATTACCTTTTCAACGGGGGCTTTTGGAGTACCGTAATAATTACCTATATAGTTATTATATTCCAAAAGCATATCATTTTTAATCATCTCTTCGAACTTCTCTTTAGAGATGAAATTATATTTTTCTCCCTCTACCTCGCCTTCACGCATGGGGCGAGTGATGCTGGAGATTGAAAACTTAATTTCGGGCAGAGCCTTTAAAGCTTCCTTAAGTATGGTATCCTTACCCGAACCCGATGGGCCCGAAATAATAACAAGACGTCCTTTACTCATTGGTTTCCTCCTCTTCTTCGAACTCATCATCAACCTCAACTCTTCCTGCAACGGTTTCAGGATAGAGGTAGGTTAGAATAACAAGGTCGCTATCGGTGATAATAACGGCGCGGGTGCGTCTTCCGTGGGTAGCATCGATTAAAGTGCCCTTTTCCTTTGATTCCTGTATAAGGCGCTTTATTGGGGCTGATTCGGGGCTGACAATGGATACGATTCTATCAACCGATACCATATTACCAAAGCCGATGTTTATTAGTTTCAATTCACTCACCTACTCTATATTCTGGATTTGTTCGCGGATTTTTTCGATTTCGGACTTAATATCAACTACCGTCCCCGCTATTTCAAGATTTTGTGCCTTAGAGCCGATGGTGTTGGTTTCGCGGTTCATTTCCTGAACAATGAAGTCCAGTTTTCGGCCAACAGCGCCGCCCTCGTTTAAAAGGCCTGTTAACTGACCGATATGGCTGCGCAGGCGAACAGTTTCTTCATCGACGGCAACCTTATCGGCAAATATGGCAGTTTCGGTTATAACCCTGGCTTCATCATAAGAGGCGCCCTCTAAAAGCTCTTTAATCTTGGCTTCAAGCCTTTGTCTGTACGCGGCAACCGTTTCGGGAGCCTTGCCTTCAATGAACTCTACCTTTTGCAAAATGTCCTCAGTGCGGGCAACAACATCGCTAAACAGCTTTTGACCCTCTACCTCGCGCATGGCAATGAATTTATCTATTGCCTGCCCTGCCACCTCAAGTGCGGCGGCGGTTACGGCCTGCTCATCAATTTGGCTTCTAACGATTTTGAACATATCGCTGTTGCCGATAAAATCGGCCGCCTTAACTCCGCCCTTGATTTTATATTCCTTAGCAAGGGTGTTTAGGGCCTTAATATATGCATTTGCATAAGCCTCGTTAAGTTCTACCGAAATGTTGTTGTCTTCCCCGGAATCAATAGTTACATACATTTCAACCTTGCCGCGGGATACACGCTCGGCAGTATATGCCTTAAGCTTATCTTCAAGGAAAAGATAGCCTCTGGGCAGGCGGCAATTAAATTCAAAATAACGGGAATTTACCGATTTAAGCTCAACTGTAAATGTGAGGCCTGCGCCCGAGCCTTGCGCTCTGCCAAAGCCTGTCATACTTCTTACCATATTATCCCTCGTATCTTATTGGGCTAAAAACCCATTTTAGTTCATATTATTTTACCAAAAAAATCAAGTTTTTGCAATGTTTTAGGCCTTTTTTGTAACCGTTTTGCAACAAATTTCGTGATTTTCGACCTAAAATAATAGCCTCCGACCAAGCGGAGGCTATTATTTTAAAAACGCACCTGTCGGTTATAGAAGGTAGGCAGGCCTTCACGGTAGAGGTGTGAATCGGATGAGTGGGTTAAAACCCTTGGTATACAAAAACCGTTTTCTTCCTTAAATTCAATTACCGTAACGCCTGTATGACAAAAATCATAATGGGTGGAAAAAGCAGGATAAGGTATATCCAAAAGACAGCTTAAAAAGGCAAGTCCAAAGCCTTGATGTGCAAAAAAAGCAATTCTTTTATCGTTTTTCTCTTTAACCTTATACTTTCCTGTATATCTTATATGCCGATAGCCAAGGCTTTCCAAAAAGGCATCGGTCTCGTTGTAAATGCGCTCAATTCCTTTTTTGAAATTGTATTTAGCACATTCGGGATGGT
>JAGBGJ010000072.1 GCA_017936045.1 Clostridia bacterium | reverse complement strand
ATTAAATATATTAAAGCCGTAATGACTAACCGTATTAAAGCCTGCTGTTTTTGCAAGCTCGCCAGCGGCAAGAGTGCTGCAAAATGCAGTTGTTATTCCCTTTTCCTTAAGGGCTAAAAGGCGGGTTAAAACATAGGATTCGTTAGAAATTCCGCGTGGGAGTTCTACTGCTATGTTTTCATATTCTTTAAGTTCTTCAAGGTTAATATCTATTGGAACTATAACCATATCGCAGGAATTAAGTGCGGGGGTTAGCTGTGCGGCATTATCTATTCTTGCATAGGTTTTTATTCCCTGCGTTTTATTACTGTGTAGTACCTTAAAGTGAGAATAGTCGGGGGTGTGCTCTACGGTTTTTGCACGAAGGGCGGATAATTTATCAAGCGCATTGCGGCGCAGGGCATTAAGTGAGGACGCCCTTAAGGTAAGCCCACCACCAAGGTTTATTTGGAGTTTTTCAAAATAATAGGGTGTGGAGCCTGTTTTTTCTATGCGTTCCTTTATAGCTTCTATATCCAGTGGGCGGTTAATTGCTTTTTCGGGGGGGTCGCCGTAAACGGTGGCGGTATTTGTGCCATCGGTTACGGTAAGGCCGGCAGGGGCGTTTTCGGTTATTGAGATTTCGCCGTTTATTTTAACGCTTTGGCGCTCGTTTCGATAAAGCTCGTGAATAATACTAAAGGCTTCATCGGATGCGGTTACATCATCTTTAGTTCTAATGCCGAACATATCTTTACCGAGGTTTTCGGTATAGTAGCCATCGGTAAAGCCCGAACGGGAAAACACTGCCGAAAGGGCGCTGTTAATTTTGGGGTCTACCCCGCCCTGCTGTAACATTTGCAGGCAGGAGGCGGTTGCGGCGGCAACATATTCGGGCCGCTTCATTCTGCCCTCTATTTTAAGGGAGGAAACGCCCATTTCTTTTAGTTCGTTAAGATACGGCACAAGGGATAAATCCTTAAGGCTTAAATCATAGTTTTCTCCGCCGACAGCAGAAAAGGGCAAACGGCAGGGACCTGCACAAAGGCCGCGGTTTCCGCTTCGGCCACCGAGCAGGGCAGAAAGCAGGCATTGGCCCGACATACACATACAAAGTGCGCCGTGGACAAACACTTCGACCTCCATATCATACTCTTTAGCCCTATTGCAAAATTCCTGCAGTTCGGTTTTGCTCATTTCACGGGATACAACAACGCGGGAAAAGCCCATATCCTTTAGGGGCTTAATGGCCGCGGGAGAATGAACTGTCATTTGGGTAGATGCGTGAACGGGCAGTGTGGGTAAAACCTTGCGGAGCAGGGCTACATAGCCGATATCGGCGGTTATTACACCATCTATACCACAGTTTGCGGCGGCAACCGTTTGTTTTACAGCGGCTTCTATTTCGGTATCCTTTAGCATTATGTTAAGGGTAAGATATACCTTTACACCGCGGACATGACAAAATGCTACCGCATCCTTTAAGGATTCGATAGTAAAGTTTTGAGCGTTTCTTCTGGCGTTAAAATCTTCTAGGCCAAGATACACTGCATCGGCACCGCTACGAACTGCGGCGGTTAACATTTCGCTGTTGCCAACGGGGGCAAGTATTTCGGGTCTTAACATTGTATCACCATATATATATTATAATATTTTTTCAAAATAATAAAGTCTTTTTTCTTTACAATAAGGGATTTTGGGAATATAATTAACTTATGTTTCAAAAAGGTGGTACAAAAATGAAGTATTTAGTTGTTTTGTGCGATGGAATGGCAGACACTCCATCAGATTATTTAAACGGCAAAACTCCAATGGAGCTGGCCGATAAGCCCACAATGGATGAAATGGCCAAGGTTAGCGAGGTTGGACTTTGCCGCACAGTAGCTAAGGGATTAAAGCCCGGCAGCGATGTTGCAAACCTTTCGGTTATGGGGTATGACCCTGCCGTTTGCTATACAGGCCGCTCCCCACTTGAGGCGGCAAGCATTGGTATTGACCTTAAGGACACCGATGTAACACTGCGCTGTAATATAGTAACCCTTTCGGGCGAAGAAAAGTATGAAGACAAGACTATGGTTGACTACTGCGCAGGAGATATTTCTACAGCAGAAGCCGAAGAGATTATTAAGACAGTGCAGGAAAAACTTGGAAATGAAGTTTTCAGCTTTTATTCGGGCGTTAGCTACAGACACTGCCTTGTTGTTAAGAACGGCACTACCACACTTGGCAATATGACCCCGCCCCACGACATTAGCGGCAGGGTTATTGGCCAATATTTAAGCACACATAAAAATGCCCAAGAGCTTATTTCTCTTATGAAGAAGAGCTATGAGTTTTTAAAGGACCACCCTGTTAACCTTAGGCGTATTGCCGAGGGTAAGAACCCTGCAAACTCCATTTGGCTTTGGGGCGAGGGCACCAAGCCGCTGCTTCAGGACTTTAAGGAAAAGAACGGTGTTAGCGGCGCGGTTATTTCGGCGGTTGACCTGCTTAAAGGAATTGGCATTTGCGCTAATATGAGCACACCTGAGGTAGAGGGCGCAACAGGTTACATAGACACAAACTTTGTGGGCAAGGCAGATGCTGCCATTGAAGAGTTTAAAAGCGGCCGAGAGCTGGTTTATATTCACGTTGAGGCACCCGATGAATGCGGACACCGCTGTGAGCCTGAAAACAAGGTTAAGGCTATAGGTCTTATTGATGAACTGGTGCTAAAGAGGGTTAAGGCGTATCTTGAAGATGCGGGCGAGGACTTTAGAATTCTTGTTTGCCCCGACCACCCAACACCACTGCTTACAAAGACACATTCAAGCGAGCCTGTTCCCTATCTTATTTACGACAGCAGGAAGTCTATTGCCGGTGTTGACACCTTTACCGAGGCTAATGCAGCAGCTACGGGCAACTTTATAGAGCACGGACCATCTATTATGGATAGACTTCTTGAAAAGTAATAGTATTTATTTACACCTCATCCACCGCTAACGCGGTCCCCCTTCCCCAAAAGGGGAAGGCTATTTATACAAAAAAGCACTGAGTGATAATCACTCGGTGCTTTTTAAAATGTAGTTAATATGCATTCTTATTTGGATTGGTTTTTCTGCCGGACCGGAAATAAACAAAATATCATCTGACATAAGCATAAGCTTTGCAAGCATTTTATTCATACTGTTTAAAAAAATACCGTGAGGAAAACACATTTCCGTTCGTATTTCAGTCTTGCTCAAATAAACTATTATTATGGCTTTTTTACGTTCTGCTAAAGAGAGACAGTTTTCAACAAATTCGGCGGCCTCGTTTGAGAGTTCCCATAGCAAATCGTATCTGCAATACGGTTTATTATTTTTATCGTAACAGTCTGCACTGTATATAATAGTTTCACTTGCCATAAACACACCCCACAAAATAAAAAAGCGCACCCCGAAGGGTACGCCGAAAAAGTGTTTCCCTCGGTTTCGCTACCACACTACACCGATAAATATCCGCAAGGGAATAAAGAGAGAACACCTTTTACCAAGGTAGTATCTCCCCTCGCGGACATAAAAATTTATCGAATATATTATTGTAGTGTGGTATGTAGTTATTTTACCATAGATAAAATACAATTTCAAGAAATAATATATAATTATTAGATAAAACCATATCCCCTCGCCACGCTGCGCGCGGCCCTCTCCCCTCTAGGCGAGGGGCGCTTTTTCGTTATACAGCAAAAAACCGATGGAGTTAATCCATCGGCTTTTTTACTATTCTTCTATTCTTTTTCTATAAACGGTAAGTTGGCGAGAGTCGAACCCGATACGGTTTCGCTCACCGCCTTTAATCAACTGACTTTGCGTAATTTTTTTGCAAGGCGTCAGCCTTGCGGCAAAATCACGCTTTGTCAACTAAATAAATTCGCTGGCAGAAACTCTTCGACCTTTCAAAACTAAAATTTTTGTGTTAGAGGAAGCCGACAAAACGCAGGAATACTTTCGTATTTCAAGTTTTGAGGCGAACTATTACCGAAAATTTTGTTTTGAAGGCGTATTGAGTTCGGTTCTCGCCAACTTAAGGCCTGCAAGAGCGGCAAGGCTGATTATTGCTGTAATAAGCCAAAATGCAATATTAGAGCTATCGCCTGTGTTAGGACTTGTGATAGGTTTGTTGTTTTCTACATTTTGTTCGGGTGCCGGAGCAGGAGCTGCTTTTTGATACTTAACAACATTACTTCTAAGCTCTGTACCGTTTGCGTAGGTAGCTTTAAGAATGTATTCTCCGCTTTCGCCTGTGAAGGTTTTAGATGTTTGGCCTTCAATGGGAGTGAGGATTTCAACATCGGTTGAGCGGGTAACCTTTACCTTGATATCGGGGTTTGTAGTTGCCAGATATACACCAAAGAGCTTAGCGCCTTCGGGAATAATAAAGCTTCCATCTTCGGCCTTTTCGAAATCTTCGGTATCCCACCAACTGTTTTCATCTTCTGCATAAACATCAAGCTGATAATCGGGCTGTGCAGGGTCGGTTGATGCAGAGCCGGTAATATCAATTTTAAATCTATCGCCTACATTGAAGACATAATATCCATCAAAAATATATTGTATAGGGGTTGGTGTGGCATAAACCATAGTGGCAGGGTCCGCAACCTTAATGTAACCATCGGCATCAAATTTGCCGCATAAAAGTGCATTTTTGCCTATAAGGTCTGCCTGAGAATTAATCTGATTTAAGTCGATATCATCGAAGGCAATTTCCTTTTCGCTATCGGTAACGGTTTTTACATAATTATATGTCTTGGTAACAATTTTGTGCGAATACCACTGATAGCTAACGGCAGGATTATTGGTTTCAAGGGTGGGTGCATCGGCAGTAGGCTGAGCGATAATCCAGTTGTCATCAAGCTCAACCATGTTGGTCTTAAGAAGATACTTTCCATTTTCAAAGGAAGCGTGGCAAGCTACAAGCTGATTACCATTGCCCGTGTAAATCTCCTTATTTTGTCCTGCAATTTCGGTTACTTCATAGTCTACATAGTCTACGGAAATTTGGGCTGTGTAGGCAGCAGTAGCATTATGAATGTGAAAGTTGAAGCTTGTTTCCCAATCACTTACATAGGTATAGGTGTTGCCATTCTTTGTAAAGACTTCTTCTGAATGATACTGGTGAACATCTCCATCGAAGCCATCGGATACGGTTATTTTAAGTATATCGCCTTTGCCGAGAGTGACTGCCATATCGATAGTATAATCATATACAGTAGTCGGGTCGTTCGGGTCTTCAAAACACGCATTAGAATCCCAATAACCTGCAGCATTGTAGGTGCCTTGCCAAACGGCATCATACTGAACTTGAGTTGCCTCATCTGCAACATTTTCAACAACCTTTTTGGTTGTATAATTGGGTATATATTTATACCACTTGACACTATCTGCAGTTTTGTTTGTTTTGGCATAAGGATAGTTGGCAGTGGGCTTTTCATCAAACCAGTATTTGTGTTCAAGAACCGGCTCTACAAACCACTCATCGTAATTACCTACGGCGTTATTAAACTCATCATCGGAATAGCTGTCGAAACAAAAGTCTACAGCTAAATCGGCAATTTTATTGCACTTAGCATCATCATCAGCGGGAGTGGGATATAAAACACCCCAAAGCTTCCAGCCGATAAGGTCGGCGCCTTCAAGGTTTATAACCTCTAATAAATCCTCATGAGCGTTAAGGGCTGTTTTAGCCTTGAACTCACAAAGCTGCATGCTGTGGGCATAAAGGTCTTCGGGGTCGCCTGAAAAAGGTTTTTCCCCAATCCATAATCCGCCGTGAACAAACTCATCGGTCAGTGCGCCTGCAGTAAGCGGAGCTACTGCACAAATAAGCAGTGCAGCTAAAACAATGGACAGAACTTTACTTATTTTTTTCATAAACATACCTCCCGTATATTTGTAATTATATTATAAAACTCCCCTTATTATCAGTCAAGAAAAAATAAATCCGGCATTTATGTTGATTTTGTATAAAAAAAAGCACCGAGCAACTCGGTGCTTTTTGTTTTAGAATTCAATTTTTGCTGCGATATAGTCTTTGAGTTCGTCGATTTTAACTCTGGTTTGCTCCATAGTGTCGCGGTCGCGAACGGTTACACAACCATCTTCAAGAGAATCAAAGTCATAGGTAATGCAGAAGGGGGTTCCGATTTCATCTTCGCGGCGGTAACGCTTACCGATAGAGCCTGCATCATCGTAATCAACCATAAAGTGCTTAGCAAGCATATCAAACACCTCACCTGCGGGTTCTGCAAGCTTTTTAGAGAGGGGCAGAACTGCACACTTAAAGGGGGCAAGGGCCGGATGCAGGCGAAGAACTACTCTGGTTTCGCCCTTATCATCGGTTTCTTCATCGTAAGCATCGCAAAGGAATGCAAGTGCTACACGGTCGGCACCGAGAGAGGGCTCAACAACATAAGGAACATAGTGCTCGCCCGACTCTTGGTCGAAATATTCAAGAGATTTGCCGCTTGCTTCCTGATGGCGGCCGAGGTCGTAATTAGTGCGGTCGGCAATACCCCAAAGCTCGCCCCAACCGAAGGGGAATAAAAATTCAATATCGGTTGTTGCCTTGGAATAGAAGGAAAGCTCTTCCTTTTCGTGGTCGCGAAGGCGGAGATTTTCTTCCTTAAGACCGAGATTTAAAAGCCAGTTTTTGCAGAAATCCTTCCAGTAGTAGAACCAGTCAAGGTCGGTATCGGGCTTGCAGAAGAATTCACATTCCATTTGTTCGAACTCACGAGTACGGAAAATGAAGTTACCGGGGGTGATTTCGTTACGGAAGGACTTACCGATTTGGCAAACACCGAAAGGAAGCTTTTTTCTTGTTGAACGCTGAATGTTAGCGTAGTTTACAAAGATACCCTGTGCGGTTTCGGGGCGAAGATAAACTTCGTTCTTAGCATCTTCGGTAACACCGATAAAGGTTTTGAACATAAGGTTAAACTTACGGATATCAGTGAAATCGGTGCTATCGCACTCGGGGCATTTGATGCCGTTTTCTTTAATGTATTCGCTCATTTGCTCGAAGGTCATACCCTCGGCATGGCCGCCGAAATCTTCAATAAGCTTATCTGCACGGTGGCGAGCGTGGCAGGCCTTACAATCCATAAGAGGGTCGGAAAATCCGCCAACGTGGCCTGAGGTAACCCAAGTTTCGGGGTTCATAATAATTGCTGAATCAAGACCAATGTTATATTTGTTTTCTTGAACGAACTTTTTCCACCAAGCGCGTTTAACGTTGTTTTTGAATTCAACACCTAAGGGGCCGTAGTCCCAGCTATTTGAAAGGCCACCGTAAATTTCACTTCCTGCATAAACAAAGCCGCGTGCTTTTGCAAGGGAAACTATGGTATCCATTGTTTTTTCACTGTTTTTCATAAAATAACCTCCAATTAGTTACATACCTTGTAATTTTACAAAAAAATCCTTTTCTTGTCAAGTACCTACACTTGACAGTGCCAAATATTTAGGATATAATTTACTAAAAAATTTCACGAGGAGATAATTATGGACAAAATTCAGATTCACGATATAGATTTCAATAAATTTATTAATGCACTTGACCATTGCAAGGGTGATGTTTTCTTAGAAACCGAAGATGGTGATTGCTTAAATCTTCGTTCTAAGCTTTGTCAAATTATGGGTATTGCCAACATTCTGAACGGCGCTAAGGTTACTACTGCAACCATACGCTGTACAAATCCCGAAGATGAAAGTCTGCTTTTCAGATTTAATCTTTATGGCAAAATTGAAGATAAATAAAGGAGAATAGCCGTGAGTGATTTTTTAACCTATAAGGATAAGCCTTTAGTTCGCAAGGGTAACACCGTTTATTACGGAGATATGAGCGAAAAGTTTGTTATTAAACTTGAAATTCTTTCTTCTCACAATGAAGGTGAGCTTGAAGTAGCCGATAAGATTAAGGTTATGCTTATTAAGAACGATTCAGAAAAGCTTGATAATGTTACAAAGTCTACCGAGAAAAACGGCTTTGCCGAGGCAATGCAGTTTGCAACCACCTGGCTTGACAGAGCTCTGGCAGACAAATAAAAAACTAAACGACCTCTTTCGAGGTCGTTTTTTTATACTAAAAATCCGTTTATGATTTGCTCTTCGGCCTCTTTTTCGGTAAGGCCCAAGGTCATAAGCTTTATAAGCTGCTCCCCTGCTATTTTACCGATTGCGGCTTCGTGAATGAGCTGTGCATCGGTATGATTTGCCATAATTTCGGGAACGGCAGAAACACTGGCGTTATCCATAATAATGGCATCACATTCGGTGTGACCTGAGCAGGCACTGTTACCGTTTACCTTAGACACAAAAAGCTGCTTAGAATTTTCCTTTGCAACCGAACGGGAAACAACGTGAACTCCCGAATTTTCGCCGTTTAAATCAACCTCAAAACGAGTTTCAGCATACTGGGTGCCGTGTGTCATAAGCTTTTCGCCAACCTTAAGGGTTGCACCTGCGGCTAAGGTTGCCTTGGTGTTGCGAATGGTATCGTCTACACCCTTGATTTGGGCGGTATCCATTTCCATATAGGCGTTTTCGCCAAGCTCGATTACGGTGGTGGGGTTCATAATACGTTTGCCGCTTCCCTCGCCCGAGCCGTAATGCTTTTCAACATATTTAAGCTTTGCATTCTTCTCAACAAAGAAGGAATGTATTCCGCTGTGCTCGCTATCATCGTTTCCGCCATTATGAATTCCGCAGCCTGCAACTATGGTTACATCGCAGTCTTCCCCAATGTGGAAATCGTTATAAACAAGCTCCTTTAGGCCTGTGCTGGACAGCAGTACGGGAATATGCACGCTTTCGTTCTTGGTGCCGGGCTTAATATAAATATCAATACCGGGCTTGTCCTCTTTTTTAACGATTTCAATATTTTCAGAGGAGTTTTTGCCGTGGAGAGAGCCATTTATTCTTAGAGAATATGCACCTTGAGGCACCTCGTGAAGGCCGGCAATTTTTTCTAACAAATCTTTTTGAATTGCATCCATCTGTTAGTCCTCCTTCACATAGCGGCAACCTTTGTCTACACCCAAAAGCGCGGGCATAATTTCATCTTTAGTGCCTATTTTATCTATTTTTCCTGCCTTTAAAACAATAATTTTATCGGCAATATCAAGAATTCTTTCCTGGTGGGAAATGATTAAAATGCTTCCCCTGTTCTTTTCGTACATCTTTTCGAAAACCTTAATTAGGTTTTGGAAGGACCATAGGTCGATACCAGCTTCGGGCTCATCGAAAACCGAAAGCTTAGTACCCCTTGCGTTTATCATTGCAATTTCAATTCTTTTAAGCTCGCCGCCCGAAAGAGAGCCATCTACCTCACGCTTAATGTAATCCCTTGCGCAAAGGCCAACTTCGGACAGGTACTCGCAGGCTTCGGACATGGAAAGTTTTTTACCCGAGGCTAAGGATATTAAATCCATTACGGTTATTCCCTTAAAACGAACGGGCTGCTGAAAAGCAAAGCTAATGCCCTTGTTTGCACGTTCGGTAATAGAGAGGTCTGTTATATCCTCGCCCTCGAGATAGATTTTGCCCGAGGTTGCGGGAATGATGCCTGCAATTATTTTGGCCAAGGTTGACTTGCCGCTTCCGTTAGGACCGGTAATTGCAATAAAGCGTTCATCTATATTTAATGATATATTATCAAGTATTACTTTATCTTCTACCTTGTAGGTAATATTTTCAAGTTTTAACATAATTCCTCCAAATCTATTTCTAGTTAATAATATTACCACAAACAGACATTTTTTGCAACAAATAAAAGGACTCAATGGAGATACTCCATCGAGTCCTTTTGGTTTTAGCCTTCTATAAGGCTGCTGAGTCTTTTAATTGAATTTGTTTTATAAAGAATATAAACTGCAATAAGGGTTGAAATCAGTTCGGGAAGCATATATGTTCCATTATAAACCACCGAATAAACAGCGGGGTTTGTGAAGGTTTCGGGCATCCAGACATCGAAGAAAATATACCCCGAAATAAAATGGCTTAAAAACCTTGTACTAAGCGCTAAAACAGTACCCAGACAAAGTCCAACAGCGCCCTTTTTACGGAACACACCTGCAAGCCCAACAGCAGTATACGCTAAGGTATAATCAAATATAATAGCGCCTAACCACATTCTGACATCCATGCCCCAGCTCATCATACCGGCAAGGTCGACTGCGATTTGAACCATGGCATAAACAAAGGAAGAAAACAGTCCCCACGGCACGCCATACATAACCGAAATTAAAACTATGGGCACCATACTAAGCAGGGTTACGCTTCCGCCCCAAGGGTTTGTCCAAATTTTTATTAAGCTGAGGACAGCGCCTAAGGCTATAAGCATTGCGCTTACTGCAATTTTTCTGACATTTGCTTTTTTCATACTATTACTCCTTTCCTTATCTTAGGAGCAGTAGTGTTCTTTGGCCGAAGAAACAGCTTTCTGCTAAAAGATAAAAAAATTACCGCACAGATAAATAATTCCGTGCGGTAATAAAACTATCTTAAGCTAATTCTAATCTCCCTACGACGGCATTATCCATATCAGGTTAAAGGGTTTGAGCCTTGCGCTCATCTCAGCCTTGCGGCACCCCTGATTAAATTATTCAATTTTCTGTTCGGCAAAAAGATTATAACTCCACACTTAAAGATTGTCAATAAAATCTTTAACACATTTTTCCTGCCACATAATAAGCAGTGTGCCGCTTTTTACTGAAATTTCATTATCCATTCCAATAAAACTGTTACTTACACCAAGCGGATGATTAAAGGTGAGTTCTTCATCCTCAAGTGTATATTCAAGGCCTTTAATTGATACGCCTTTAGAAATATCACTTGCCGAAAACACCGATACCGTTCCCTCTTTATGCTTTGGCAAATTAACAGCGGTGTTAGAAATGGCCGTAGTTATGCTATTATGTCCTATAAGGTAGCCGCGAAGCCCCTTTGAAGCTAAATCGCAAAGCAGTGTGTAGTTGGCAAAGGTATGGTCCTCCCTACCGCCGGTACCTCCGTAAATAATAAAGGTATTATAACCGTTTTGTATTCCTATTTCTGTTGCATATTTCATATCGGTTACATCTTTTTTAACGGGTAAGGTTATGGTATTAGGGGTTTTGGGCACAAAGCCTAACGAATCGAAATCGCCAACTATAACATCGGGCGTTATTTCGCCCAGCTTGGCATAGCCGCCATCTGCCGCGATAACAAAAGAGTTTTGTTTTTTTATATAAAGCAGGGGCAGATTACCTGCCCCTATAATGTAGCATATTTTCATTTAAGCATTCACCGTTTCGCTAACATCTTTGGTGTTGTTCATTTCCTCGGACTCTTCGGCTTTGCAGTTTACCTCATCCGGGTCGTGATAGGTGGGAATAGCTTTTTTCATAGCTTTCTTAATTTTTTCGCTGCTTATTTCGCCCTTAGAAGATTCTATAACACGCTTTAATGCGGTTAGTTTTTTATCTACCTCTTGGCGGCTAAGCGGCTGGTCGTGCTCGATAAAGATAAGGTTATTTTCGGTTTTATCGAGCGTTTCGGTTTTTATAAGAAGCTCCTCATAAAGTTTTTCGCCCGGGCGGAGGCCAACCTCGACAATATCAATATCCTCGTACGGTCTAAATCCCGAAAGCTTTATCATATTTTCTGCAAGGTCCATAATCTTAATGGGCTTGCCCATATCGAGAACAAAGAGCTCGCCGCGTTCGGCAAGGAAGCCAGCTTCCATAACGAGTTGCGCCGCTTCGGGGATAGTCATAAAGTAGCGGATAATTCGTTTATCGGTAATTGTAATAGGACCGCCCTTTTCAATTTGAGCCTTAAATAGAGGAATTACCGAACCGTTTGAACCCAGCACATTTCCGAAACGAACACAGGAAAAAGAAGTGTTACTGTTATTTCGGCATTGTACGACCATTTCGCAAAGGCGTTTGGTTGCGCCCATAATATTTGTGGGGTTAACCGCCTTATCGGTAGAGATAAGAATAAACCTTTTAACCGAGTGCTTTTCAGATGCGTTGGCAACATTATATGTGCCGAAAACATTGTTTTTTATTGCCTCACAGCTGCTGTGCTCCATTAAAGGAACGTGCTTGTGTGCGGCTGCATGGAAAACTATATCGGGTTTGTAGTGATTAAAAATTGCATCTAATCTATCGGGGTCGCGCACCGATGCAATTTCAACGCACAAATCAAGCTTATCGTGATATTTTCTTATAAGCTCCTGCTGAATTTCATAAGCATTATTTTCATAAATATCAAGTATAATTAGCTTTTTAGGTTTGCGTTTTGCAACCTGACGACAAAGCTCACTTCCTATTGAGCCGCCGCCACCTGTTACGAGAACGGTTTTGCCTTCGTAATAGGTATTCATACCGCTATCGGTAAGCTTTAAGGCATCTCTGAAAAGAAGGTCCTCGATATTGAAGGGGCGAAGCACACGCTTGGAGTTTTCCTCCCCTTCCAGCTGATTTATCGGGAAGTCGTAAAGCTTAACCTTACAACCTGTCCTGGAATAGAAATCTAAAAGCTTTTTAGCGGTTGCACCATCGATTTTTGGCAGTGCTATAAAGATTTCCTGAACGGGCAGGTCTTTTATTTTTTCAATTACGCTTTCGTCTTCTTTATAAACCCTTAAATCGGCAATTTTACCGCCGATTTTATCGGCGCTTTTATCTATAAAGCAGATTGGACGATAGTGTGAGGTTGCATTAAATTTCAGTTCTTCGGCAAGCAGCGTTCCTACTTGGCCTGCACCTACAATTGCCACGCCAATTTTATTGATATAATCTAAATCAAGATTAAAATGGCGATAAGACTGCTGATACCCAAAGCGAAGTGTTAAGGTTGCCAGGCAATAGAGTGCCACTATGGTTACACTTTGCCACACACCCATATATAGGGAATAATCATCCAGCGCATAAGACACTAAAAGTGCTGCAGCACCACCCACAATATCTGAAAAAACCATTGTGAGATAAGCTTTTGAGTTAGCATATCGCCAAACATTGGTATAAACCGAAAAAACCATACGAGCGGCAAGCAACAATCCGCCAAAGATTGCTCCGGTTATATAATATGATGTTGCAATATCCAGCTTTACACTTGTTGAAGAAAAGAATTCTGAAATAACAAACGAAGCTGTGAATATTGCAATAAAGCAGGCTAAATCAATTAAAATTAATGTTAGCCTGCGAAAAAATGATGCTTTAAACATATTTCCTCCAAAGTTTTGTTTATTTTGAAGTTATATCAGTTCATTTTTAATTACTTTTTGAGAGTTGGAAATCATTATATCTGCAAATTTTCCAACTTTACTTAAGCCTTGCACCAACATCGGTGGACGGTTGGTAAGATTGTGTGCATCTGAAGCCAAAATGTGCACATAGCCTTGTTTTAGTAGTTTTCTTACCCGTTTGGCTGTGCGGAATTTTAAAAGGCTTGATGCATTACACTGAAACAATACGCCAGAATCCAAAAGCTCGAGCATAAGTTTTTTGTTGGAATAAAGATATTCATATCTTTCTATATGTGCCAAGATGGGAGTAACACCCCTTGACAGCATCCAGTTAACTGTTTGCTCGAAATTAAGCGGATAGGAACTTGCGAGTTCTAATAGCAGATAGGATGTATTTCCTATGCAAAGGTTTAATATATCCTCATTTATCAGACTTGGATAATATCTTACCTCTGCACCGAGGTGAATGTTTACATTGATTTTTGACTTTTTAATTCTTTTAGAAAGAAGTTCAAACGATTTTTCTCTTCTTGCCAAAAATTCTTTGACCGATTCGCTGGCCAAATTGAAATGCGGAGTTAAAACAACATCGGTTATTCCCTGCTCTGCTTCCAACCGCAACATTTGCAGAGCTTCTTCTACCGAAGCAGCGCCATCATCAAAATCGGGCAAAATGTGTGTGTGTATATCGGCTAAACCGAGTTTATTTCTTAGTTCCATAATAGTTTGCATCACTATAACTATAGTACTTATCGTACTTATAGTTTGAATCTGCTTTGACATCATAGTTATTAAGCATAACGCCAAGCATATTTGCATCAACCATTTTAAGCTTATTTAAACATTCTTTTATATCGTGCTGAAAGGCATAATTTTGGCGTACAACCAAAATGCAGCCATCTACAAACTTACTGAAAGCAAGTGCATCGGCCACGATAGCAACCGGTGGCGAATCGCAAATCACATAATCAAACTTTGATTTAAGCTCTTCTATCATTGCTTTTGCGCGGTCGGATGATAAAAGCTCGGTTGGGTTTGGGGGAATTGGGCCCGAAAGCATTACATATATTCCCATTTCTTCAACATAACCGATTGCATTATCAAGCGAACAGCTTCCGCTTAATACTGTGCTTACACCGTTTTGCGCGGGAGTTTTAATGCGAAGATAACGCTGTACCTTAGGCTTTCTAAGGTCGCAATCGCATATTACAACGCGTTTTCCGTTTTGGGCAAGCGCAATAGCAAGATTTATTGATGCAGTTGTTTTACCTTCGCCCGAAAGCGCGCTGGACATCATAATTGCCTTGCAGTTATCGGTAGAGGTAACAAATTCAACATTGGTACGAAAGGTTTTAAATGCTTCGAGATAGGAAAACGGGGTCTTTTCGGTTAAGGGCTCGAAGGTTTCAATAGCGTGTCTGGTTCTTTTCATAACTTCTTACTCCTTTCCCGTTTTCTTGAGGGCAGGAATTACGCCAAGCAGCGGTAAATCAACTGCATTTTGCAGGTCTGCAACAGACATAACCCTATTATTAAGTACAGCCAAAGCAATTATTACAGCAGCAGCAAGAAAAGCTCCCGCAGCACCGCCAACAAGCGTGTTTTTGGTAATGTCGGGCGAAACCGGAGAAGATGACACCGAAGGTGCTTCAATTTCGGTAATGTAGCCTGCTGTAATACGTTGATTAATTATTTCGGGCGCAGTTTTTCCTATAGCTTTTATAATTTCGACAGCTTTTTTGGGGTTAGGATGCTGTATAGAAACCTTGATAAGCAAGGTTTCGGACATTGTGGAAACAGTAATTTTTGATGCCAAGCTTGAAACGGTTTCGTTAAGGTTTAACTCCTCGATTACAGGCTCAAGCACGGTATTTGTTTTCATAACATAAGCCAACGTACTTACATATTTTTCGGCAACATTAACCTTTTCAAATGAAAGGTCATCGTGAACCGAATTACGAAGGTCAACCAGCATTGTTGAGTTAGCTTTGTAAAGCGGTGTAATGAAAAAGCTTGAATATACAAAACAAATTGCCGCTGCCAAAATACCGGCCACAACAACGATATACCATTTAGCCCAAACTGCGCGGACCAACTGCATAATATCTACAGTTTTTTCATTAGTATTTTTAATTTCTTCCATACTGCGCTCCATAAACATAATTTGTGGTTATTATACACCTTTAAGGGCATTTTGTCAATGAAATGAGGGTTAACCTTCCCAATACTTTCTATCTAAGCTTCGGAACTGTATTGCCTGCGCAATGTGAGAAACTTCGATAGTTTCCTTACCTTCAAGGTCGGCAATTGTGCGAGAAACCTTTAAAATTCTATCGTATGCACGGGCAGAAAGGCCAAGGCGTTCAAAGGAGACTGAAAGCATAGCTTCTGCATCATCGGTTAAAACACAATATTTTGAAAGCATACCAGGCAGCAGCCTTGCGTTACAGGTAATTCCCGTGCCTTTATATCTTTGGTTTTGAATTTCTCTTGCTTTGTTTACCCTGGCTAGTATGCTTTGGCTTGATTCCTCGCTGGAATCTGATTTTAAATCGTTATATTCAACGGGAGGCACTTCAATATGCAAATCCAAGCGGTCGAGCATTGGGCCGGATATACGGTTCAAATACTTGTGAACGGTATTTGGCGAGCAGGTGCATTTCCTTGTAGGATGTCCGAAATATCCGCAGGGGCAGGGATTCATAGCCGCTACAAGCGTAAAGGCACTTGGGTATGTGAGCGAGCCAGCAACACGTGATATTGTAACCCTGCCATCCTCTAAGGGCTGCCTTAGGGCTTCCATAACATCGCGGCTGAATTCAGGAAGTTCATCTAAAAACAAAACTCCGTTATGTGCTAAGGATATTTCGCCAGGCTTTGGAATTGTGCCGCCACCCGAAACCGCACGGGAAGATACCGTGTGATGCGGACTTCTGAATGGGCGTTTTAAAATTATGGGGGTTTTACTGTCCAGCTCCCCTGCAACCGAATAGATTTTTGTTGTATCGATAGATTCACTGAAGGTCATTTCGGGGAGTATGGTTGGCAGTCGTTTGGCAAGCATACTTTTGCCTGCGCCTGGGCTGCCGATGAGGAGCACGTTATGTCCGCCCGCCGCGGCTATTTCAAGGGCTTTTTTGGCAACTTTTTGGCCCTTTACTTCGGAAAAATCTAAAATATGACCGCTGTTTGGTACTGTGCTTAAATCGTATGGCTTGCAAGGCGTAATGCTTTCTTTTCCAACAATATGTAAAATAGCTTCATCAATAGTGTTAACGCCCAAAATGTTTATTCCGTTTACAACAGAGCCTTCCATTTCGTTATGCTTTGGAACAAAGAAATTTTTAATGCCCTGCTCTTTTGCACCTATAGCCATGGAAAGGATGCCGTTTACTCCCCTTACAGTTCCATCGAGGGACACTTCGCCTATAAAGATACATTCATTAAGGTCTATTTGGGGTTTGATTTGTTTATCGGCAATAAGCAGCGCAAGCAAAACGGGTAAATCGTAGGCCGAGCCTTCTTTTTTAACATCGGCAGGGGCAAGATTCACGGTAATATGGCCCGTTGGATATTTATATCCACAGTTTTTTATTGCGGCACGAACTCTATCGCGTGATTCTCTTACAGCGGAATCGGGTAGGCCGACAATATCGAAGGCAGGTTGACCTTTGGCAACATCGGCTTCGGCTTCTATCATATATGAATCAAGGCCGAAAAGGCCTATACTTTTAATTTTGGAAACCACATTTTCACCCCTAATAAGTATATATAGTTATGTTACCATTTTCCCGTTTATATTACAAGTGCGATTTTGCTTGAAAAATGCTAATAAAACCAATATAATATTATAAAACTCTTTGATTTAGGATGTTTATGGAAAGATATAAGGAAATTGAAAGAAGCATTATAAAAAAATTCAGAAAAAGTATTTGGAACTGTTTTGTTGGTGCCGTTAACGAGTACAAGCTTATTGAAGAAGGCGATAAAATTGCGGTTTGTATTTCGGGTGGAAAAGACTCTATGCTTATGGCAAAATGTATGCAGGAGCTTTGGCGCCACAGTCTTTACCCTTTTGAGCTGGTTTTTCTTGTTATGAACCCAGGCTATAACAAAGAAAATGCCGAGCTTATACAGCACAACGCCGAGCTTATGAATATTCCCATTACGGTATTTGAAAGCAATATTTTCGATGTTGTAACCGATGCAGGCGGAGCGCCTTGTTACCTTTGCGCAAGAATGAGAAGAGGCTGCCTTTACTCCAAAGCAAAGGAGCTTGGCTGCAATAAAATTGCACTTGGACATCATTTTGATGATATGATTGAAACATTGCTTTTAAATATGACCTACGCTTCGGAAATTAAGACAATGCTGCCGAAGCTTAAATCCACAAATTTCGAGGGAATGGAGCTTATTCGCCCCCTTTACAAGGTTAAGGAAAAGGATATAATTGCCTGGGCAAATTATAATGAGCTTAGGTTTTTGCAGTGCGCCTGCAGATTTACGGCCGAGAGCGAATATAACGAAGAAATGTCTAAGCGCAAGGAAATTAAGGCGCTTATTAAAGAAATTAAGAAGGTTAACCCTGCGGTTGATGATAACTTATTCAGAAGCATACACAATGTTAACCTTGCCTCGATTGTTGGGTGGCGCGACAAGGACAGCGGCGAAAAGCACAGTTACCTT
>JAGBGJ010000007.1 GCA_017936045.1 Clostridia bacterium | reverse complement strand
GTTAGGGAAGCGGCTGTTGTACCGCCACCCCCACCGGCACCTACTCTTCCCGACTATGTGTGGGATGGCACCGCAGCAGATAACTTTGCAGGCGGTACAGGCACCGAGGAAGACCCCTTTATCATTGAAACCCCCGAACAGCTCTACAAAATGGTTAAGGAATATTCCACAAGAACAGCCTCTTTAGGCAAGTTCTTCAAGCTTGCAAACGACATCTATCTTAACGATGTTCAGGATGGCACCTCGGTTAAAGACTTAGCCTATAAGCAAAACTGGCTTTCTGAATACGGCTCGGCAATTGCCTATGCAAGTAAGGAAAACTCCTTTGCAGGAACCTTCGATGGTAACAACCATACTGTTTACGGCCTACATATTCAGGGCGTATCCTCCGCAGGTCTTTTCCCTGCAACCTCCAGCGGCGTAACAATTAAAAATCTTGCAGTTAACAACGCCTATATCACAGGCGGCGCAGGCTATGCAGGCGGAATTGCAGGTCAGCTTATATACGTTGACTGGACAAAGTCAAACAATTTCGTTTCCTGCTCGGTTGTAAATTCAACCATTGGCGAAAACGGTAACTTCAGCCAAGTTGGCGGACTTGTTGGTAATACCGAATCCTGCAGCGTTACCTTCAAAAACTGCTATTCCTACGATTTAACCTTAAAAGACAGCGGTACCCCCGGCGGTATTACAGGCAATGCCTGGGCTTCGGGCGGTACTGTTAAGCTGGAAAACTGCTACACAGCAGGAAACTTCCCAACCCGCAATAACATTGCCACCTCTACCTATATAAATGTTTATACCGATACCCCTGCGGCTCAGGTTGAAACTCCCGCAACAGTAACGATACTTGCAAATGCCCACATGAAGGGCGACTTTGCAAAGACATATATGAGCGGCCTTGATTTTGAGCGCACCTTCAAAACAGTAGAAAACGGCTACCCCGTACACTTTGTATATGTAAGACCTGCCAATGTTTGGGATGGCAAAATTGCCGACAGCTTTGCAGGCGGCAGCGGTACAGCCGAAGACCCATATTTAATTGAAAACGGTGGACAGCTTTATAAAATGGTTGCCGAATTCAGCAACCAGACTGTAACCAATAAGCCTACCACCCGCCCCTACTTCAGAATTACCAAGGATATAGATTTAGGCTATAACCAGTGGTACACCATAAATGTAACAAGCTGGATAGACAACGCCGCCTACACAACCATAGGCTTTAACGGTGTTATCTACGGCGACGGACACACAATTAAGGGTCTTAACAACGAAAAGACTGCAGGTGCTGTTGGTCTTATCCCCGTTGCAGCACAGGGTGCAGAAATTCATAATCTCCACCTCGATGGCGGTAAGCTTCCGCAGATAGCCTACAACACCTACGCTGTTGGTGCATTTATCGGCTTTGGCCGTGGCGCATCCAACGCAACACCCGTGGTTATTAAGGGCTGCTCGGTTAAAAACTTCGAAATTTCTGCCGCAAACGGCGCGGCAGCCTTTGTGGGCTATGCATATTCACTCTCGGTTGGCATTTATAACAGCTACTGTGCCGATACCACCATTTCGGTTTCTGCCGCTACATCATCAAATGCTGCAGCGTTTATCGGTTACACCGGCGGTAACGATTGGCTCAACACCATAAAAATTGCCAACAGCTATGCGGCAAAGGTTAATCCGGTGCCTTATCTTAACGCTAACTTCAAAAAGATAACCACCTTTACCAATGTTTATACCGATTACGATAGTTACGATAATTCGGTAGCAGGCCTCACAAAGCTTTCCACCGACAAAATGCAGGGCGAAGCCGCCAAGACCTATATGCAGGGCTTTGAATTCGGCTACGCTTGGCAAACTGTTGAAAACGGCTACCCCGTACACCTGCTTTACGTTAAGCCCGACTATGTTTGGGATGGCGGAACAGCAAGTTCATTTGCAGGCGGTAGCGGCACCTATGAAGACCCCTTCATCATTAAAACAGGTGCTCAGCTTTACAAGATGGTTAGCGAATACAGCAATGCCTCAGGTGCATCGGGCACAATTAATAAGCAATACTATTTCAGGCTTGCAAACGACATCTACCTAAACGATGTCAAAGCGGCCGATATGCAAAACACTACCGAAGCACATTGGGCATCTAAGTTCAATACCTGGTACTCACAAACCAGCTACAGCAAGGGCTTCTGCGGCGATTTAGATGGCGCAGGCTACACCGTTTACGGTCTTTATGCAAACAAGGGTTATGCAGGACTTATCCCCGTTCTTATGGATGGCGGTAACATCCACAACCTAAACCTTAAAAACTCTTATGTATACGGTACCGAATCGGCAGGCGGACTTGTTGGCTTTATCAAGGCACACTGGACAATGTCCCCCGTAAGCATTTCCTACTGCACTGTAGATAACATTGCAGTGGAAAGCGGCAAAATCTATGTTGGCGGAATTGCAGGCGGCTGTGCAGATATTAAAGCCACCCTTACCGATTGCTCGGTAACAAGGGCAAAGCTTACCTCTACTAACGAAAATGCCAACTATGTTTCGGCCTTTATCGGTCACGGCTGGGGCAACATTGTAAACGAGGTTACCAACTGCTTTACCGATAGCACAGTTCACCCCGTATCGCTTACCGCAAATACCGAAGCGTACGGTAATCTTGCCGCAAGGTACAGCTTTACAAATGTTTACACCGCGGCTAAAAAACAGCCCGATGTTAAGGGAATAATCTATGTAACCGAAGATAGCCTTAAGGGCAACACCGCTTCGGCAACACTTAAGGGCTTCGACTTCACACTCGACTGGCAAACAGCCGAAAACGATTTCCCCGTAATTCGCAAGGGCGCAGGTAATTGGCGTTTCGATACCTCCCTTCCCGGTGAGGTTTGGTCGGGCAAGCTTGCCGCAGCCTATGCTTCGGGCGATGGCTCTAAGGAATCCCCCTACGAAATTAAAACGGGCGGACAGCTGGCCCTCCTTGCAAACGATGCCATAAACGGTAAAACCTTTGGCAGATACTACATTATTACTGCCGATATCGTTCTTAACAACACCGCAAAGGAAAACTGGACAGCTAACGCTAACGAATGGTTCGTAGGCTCTTGGGACCAGGCCTTCAGGGGCCACCTTAACGGTAATTACCACATAATTTCGGGTCTTTACCTCAACAAAACCTCAGAAAACTATTCGGGCTCAAAATACTATGGCGGTCTTTTCGCTGCCATCAGCAAAAATGCAGTTATCGAAAAGCTTGGTATTGTGGATTCTTCACTAACCTTCACCCACGCTACTGCAACTAAGTATCTTGGTGCCTTTGCAGGCTTCGTTGCACAGTACAACGGTGCCGAAACTCCTTACGAGGAATACCCCTTAATCCGCGAATGCTTTGCCGATACCACCGTTACCCTTAACGGCGGCTCTTGCGGCGAATTTATCGGCTGCGCTACAAGACCTATCCGCATTGAAGACAGCTTCTTCACAGGTAAGGTTGGAAGCGCCACAAGAGGCCTTTTCGGTTACTCTAAAATGAATAACGACTACGGTGTTGTTCTTGTTAAGAACTTCTACGCGGCCGATTCAAAGTATGCAATTCTTTCCAACACCTCTTACGACAACTTCAGGTACGAAAACTGCTATTCCTCCTCTGCGCAGGATAGTCAGGGCGTAACCCGACTCTTTATCGACAGAATGTGCGGAAAGAATGCCGCAGAGTATATGCTCGGCTTCGACTTCAACAAGGTTTGGGCAATAAGGGCCGATAATGAAACCCCCGGTCTTAAGGGCTTTAACCAAAAGGCGTTCAGCAACGAAATGAACCCCGAGGATATAACCATAAGCTTCGAAACCAACTGTGATTTAGTGGTTGAGCCTATGGTAGGTAAGGCTTATTCAAAGCTTACCCTCCCCGTTTTAGAGCGTGAAGGCTACACCTTCGAAGGCTGGTATTCCTATGCCGAGCTCGATACCCCCTACACCTTCGATTATTTCCCAACCTTCAATATCATTCTCTATGCTAAGTGGTCGCTCAACGGCTTATCACAAGACTTCGAAAATTATGAAGACACTGTCTACGATTACCACGAAGGCATTGAGTATTATCGCCCCACCACCGAAGGCTATACCGCTAAATATGTAAGAAGCGGCGCAAAATCAATGCACAGAATAGCAGGTGGCAGCGATTACCGTGATTTCCTGCTCTTCTATAATCAGGAGCTTGAAATCGGTAAAACCTATAAAATGGTTTACTACACCACAACCGATATGGAAAACGCAGCCATTGATGTTTCACTTGTTCATCTCGACTGGCCCGATGTTTACACCGCCGCAAATGGCATTGTTCCAATGGGCACCATAGAGAACTTGACCGATGGCAAGTGGGTAGAAAACACATTTACCTTTGTTGCAAAATCCAAGTGGATTGCTATTAGAACCGAAGGGGATGCAAGCATCTATTTCGATGATTTCACCCTTTACTCCACCTCCGACAAGGCAGATGATGCCTTAAGCGGCGCAGCAGCAGGCTTCTTTGGCAGCACCTTGGGAATAGTTCTAACAGTTGCGGCCGCAGCAGTAGTGCTCGGCGGCGCAGGAGCGGCCATCTTCTTTGTGGCACGCCGCAAAAAATAGTAATAAGCGCTGAATTTCTCCCTTTCATAATTCGCGTTTATAAAGAACCCTGCCCCGAAGTTCGGGGCAGGGGAATGCCGAAAATTAATATGTTCTGGAAGGAGCATATCTTACATATAAAAATAAACCAAAAAGGAGAGTAAGGATATGAAAATACGTAAAATTTCCAACCGTATTTTAGCCTACACCTTAACACTCGCAATACTGCTGTCCTCCCTCGTTTTCGGCGCAGTAACAACAGCTGCAGAAGATACCGAAATCGCAGCTTGGAGTGGAAACGCAGCAGACAGTTTCGCAGGAGGCGACGGCTCGGCCGCAACCCCCTACCTAATCGAAACCGCAGAACAGCTTCGTTTGCTTGTTACAAGCTATTGCTCTGCCGATTACGAGACCGGCAATTTTAAGCTGACAAAAGACATTTATCTCAACAATGTTGTAGATGGTGCTCACGTGAAGAGCCTTGCCGATAAAAAGAACTGGGCCGAGGGTCTTGCCGAAGGCACCAAGGCAAATAGCTTTTACGGCACCTTAGATGGCGATGGACACACTATCTACGGCCTTTATGCCTTTGGCGAAAGCGCAGCGTTAGGCCTTCTCCCCGCCATTAATAATGCAACCGTTATTAAAAACTTAAACTTTGATAACCTTTATATTAACGGTGCAGATAGCTCCGGTGCCGCCATTGCAGGCGCAGCAAAATACTACACCTGGCAGAAAACCGCACAGATTTCATACTGCTCTGTTACAAATGCCGTAATCGGCCAGGGCGGCAATATGGAATTTGCCGCAGGTCTTGTTGCCGATGCCCAAGATGCTAAGGTTAACTTCTCAAACTGCTATGTAAAGGATAGCACCTTCAGCGACTGGAGCACAGGCGCAGGCATAATTGCTAATGACTGGGGCAAAGGCATCACCTTAAATAACTGCTACACGGTAGATATTTATCCCGTTAGAAGCAGCGTTGCATCAGCAACCGCTACCAATGTTTACACCAATGTGGCAGCTCCCGAGGGAAATGTTACCGCAAACATTGTTACCTTAACCGATGACCAGATGAAGGGCGATGCCGCTAAAGAAAATATGGCAGGCTTCGACTTCGTTGGCACCTGGCAAACCGTAGAGGGCGGCTATCCCGTTATCCGCGATGAAATTATCGGTGTATGGGATGGAACCAAAGACTATAACTTAGAAGGCTCCGGAACCGAAGCAGACCCCTATCTTGTTAAAACCGCAGCACACCTTGCCGCAATTGCTACAGGCAACAACGGCGATGCATTTACAGGCAAGTATTTCAAGCTCGCTAACGATATCAGAATTAACGATACCACTTCTGCTAATTGGAAGGATTCTGCTAGGGGTTGGGTTTGGGCAGACTTCCGTTTCGTTGGTACCTTCGATGGCGACGGACACACTATTGACGGACTTTACTATAATGGTTCACAAAGAGTAATGGGTCTCTTCTCCTATGTAGGTGCAGATAACAACGGCGTATATAAGACAACCCTTAAAAACTTCAATATGACAAATGCTTATATCGAAAGCACCGCAGCCGATGGCGCAGGCTTTGCCGCCGGTCAGGCATCCCGTGTAGCTTATTTCGATGGCATTTATATTGATGATACTTGTGAAATCAACGCAACATCTACGGGCGTTGGCGGTATTTTAGGACAAAGTGGATATAACGTATTTATGTCTAATATCGCTATGAACGGTAAGGTTGTTGGCGGCTCTAATGTTGGTGCATTTGCAGGAACCCTTTCCAGCGGCGCTCGACTTGATATTAAATCAAGCTACACCACCGCAGACCTTTATGCTCAGGGTGTTACCGACCGTAACCTTGCAGATGCCTCGGGCGCTGTTTACGCACTAAAGAAAGAGGGAACTGTTGACGCTGTTGTAACAGTGCTTACCGCAGACCAGATGAAGGGCGAAAATGCCAAAACATATATGACCGGTTTCTCCTTTAAATATATTTGGGAAACCGTAGAAAACGACTACCCCGTATATAACCCCAGAGGAGAACTGTGGGACGGTTCTTATGTAACAGATTTTAGCACCTTTAAAGGCTCGGGTACTGCTGAAGACCCCTATTTAATTGAAAACGGTGCACAACTTGCTTTCGCTATGGTTAAAAACTCCAAGCTTAATGCAGGAACCTGCTATAAACTTGCAAAAGATATCATTCTTAACGATACCTCTTTTGTTGGTTGGCAATCTTCGGCTCGCTCTTGGCCACATCAAACCGCAAACCGTTGGGTAGGTACTCTTGATGGTGATGGACACACAATTGAAGGCCTTTATATGAATACTGCAACCAAGAGACCCGGTCTTGTTTCCTACTCTCAGGGTACCTTCAAGAACCTTGTTTTCTCGGGCGCATCCATCAACTATACAGGCGCAAGTGAGCCCGGTGTTGCAATTATTGCGGCACAGACCTCAGGCGCTACCAGTTTTGAAAACATCTATATTGATGAAACCTGCGAAATCAACGCCACCGCTGTTAAGGGTGTTGCAGCCCTTGCAGGCCGCGGATATGACAGCACCGGTAACATTAGCATTACAAACTGTGCAGTTCTTGCAAATATTAATACCGAAGGAACAGAGTGCGGTGCGCTTACAGGCTCTCAGTGGGTTTCCGGTATTACCGTTAAAATAAGCAACTGCTATTCTACTTCAAGCAAGCCGTTGTTTGGCTATGCCACCAAGGCCTTAACTGCCGATTCAGGCAATAACTATTCTATTGTAGAAGACACCCACGGCACAACAGTTTTAACCTTAGACCAGATGAAGGGCGAGGCTGCTAAGGCAAATATGCTCGGATTTGACTTCTACGGTCTTTGGAAAACTACCGACAGCTACCCTGTTTTCCGTGATATGGACGACAGAATGGAGTCCTGGGACGGAACCAAGGCAGAAAGCTTTGCAGGCGGCAACGGTACAATAGATAATCCTTATCAGATTGCAAATGGTGCACAGCTTTACAAGATGGTTGCCGAATATTCAAATGCAGATGTTACCGTCGCACCCGAAACACAGACCTATTTCAGAATTACTGCCGACATCAACCTCGGCGGCAAGAAGTGGTACACCAACAGTCTGTGGAAAGACGACCTTACCAGCGCAAACTACACAACCGGCTTTAACGGCGTTGTTTACGGTGACGGTCACATAATTTACGGCTTAACCGTTAACGGCACAGACGCTTATTCCAACGTCGGCCTTATCCCGATTGCTACACAGGGCGCCGAGATTCACGACCTGCATCTTGTAGGCGGATATTTAAAGCAGACCGGTTGGAACGGCCGTGCAGTAGGCGCATTAATCGGTATGGCTGTCGGCGTTGCCGGCTCTGAACCGATTGTTATCGAGGGCTGCTCGGTTAAGGACTTCAACATTCAGTCTGAAAATGGCTCGGCTGCATTCGTAGCATACAGCTATTCTCAGTCAATTAACATCAAGGACTGCTATGTTGTAGATTCTGCCTTCACCCATACAGGCACCGATGCAACCTCTAACTCTGGCGCATTTATCGCAGTTATGAGAGGAAGCGCCGAGTATAACAGTGTTGTTATTGAAAACAGCTATTACTGCGGTGATGTATCACCCAAATTCATCGAGATTGATGATGAATTCGGCGAAATTACCACATTTAAAAACGTTTATACAACAAACGAAGCATATGATGGCTCTGTTGAAGGTCTTACCAAGCTTTCTGATGCTGAGATGAAGGCAAAACTTGCCGGCTTTAACTACAACCAGGTATGGCAGACCGCACAAGACGGATATTCTGTTCACCTGCCCTATGCTGTTCAGAAAACCCTTTGTAACGGTACCGAAGCCGCCAGCTATGCAGGCGGTACAGGAACTGAGGCTGACCCCTACCTTATCTCTGACGCACAGCAGCTTTATAAGCTTGCAAACGCTACAAGAGAAGAAACCCTCGGCAAGTTCTATAAGCTTACAAACGACATCACTATTTCCAGAGTATATGACGGCTGGTCAAACGACAACCTTTACACCTGGGCTGTAAAGAAGGCATATCTTGAGGGCTTTACCTATGCTTCCTCCTTCGCAGGAACACTTGACGGCGCAGGACATACCGTCGGCGGTATTTACTACAACAACGAAATTACCGATAACGGCGACTATGCATACGGTCTTATCCCCTTCGCAACCGCAAATGCAGTTGTTAAGGACATCACTGTCAGCGACATCAACGCTTCCGTTACAGGTAACGGCGCAGCAGTTGGCGGAGTTGTGGGCGCTGCCCATGTAACACCCGAGGATGCTGAAAATCCGCTTAACTTTATTCAGTTTGTTGGAGTTAATGTGAAGAACTGCTCGGCAAATGCTGCCTACACAGGCGACATTGTAGGTCGTGCAACCCACGGCATTAAGTTTGAAATCTGCAATGCAGACAGCATTATCGGCAACTATACCGACAATATCTTCATGAACGGCTGCAACGAGGCGCTCACTCTTGGTGACAATGTTCTTATCTACAATGCGCTTAATGCCGACAGCAAAGTTCTTGAAGTAATCAGAGCAAAGCTTATTGGCACAACCGATGCTTATATTACCGACATCAACGCTACCCACGACTTCAATATTGCCGACCTCGTAAGCGCATATCGTAACATTGTCGCTGCTGCCGAAGATGAGTATGAGCTCGTTTGGTCGCAGGATTTCAACAACAACACTATGGACTACTCTGTATGGAGTCAGAACACAACCATGTCTAGAAAGACAAATCTTGTTTATGGAGACAACGCTACCGTTAACGGCGGATCCCTGAAGCTTAACAACAAGGATACAGGCGAGGTTGATGAAAACGGCAACAAGATTTACAGCGTAAGCTATGGTCTTTCCACCGTTGACACCATGAGCTTTAAGTACGGCCGCCTTGAAATGCGTGCAAAGGTTCCCTTTGGTGCAGGCGCATTCCCGTCCCTCTGGCTCACATCAAGAAATGCACTTGGCAATGGTGTAAGCCCCTACGGCTACGACAACGAAATCGACATCTTTGAGGTATTCGGTAAATCGACCTCTCAGGACAGAATGATTACCTGTATGCATAAGTGGTATGTTGATGAAAACGGTAACCGTATTAAAGACGCACAAGGTAATAGTATTGAGTGCAGCAACGGTACAGGTGTATTAAGCGGTAACGGAAGCAAGATTGATGAAGCTGACCGCAGCCATAAGGTTACCGAGGCAGGAAAAACCGCTTGGCACACCATCGTATTCGAGTGGACCGAGGATACTATGACCTTCACGGTTGACGGAGAATCTTACGACATAAAATTAAGCCAACTCGGTGACTTCGACCTTACCGGCTATGATACCGACAGCGAAGGTCTCTTCAACCAGTTTATGTATCTCCGCTTAAACAACCATATGTACACTGTAGGTGGCTCAACCTATGTTTACGGCGGAAGTGAAAGCGACATTGACCCGAATAAGCTTACCTATGAAATTGACTATATTAAGCTTTACCAGAAGGACAATGGCGAAATCAACCTCAAATAAAAATTAAAACTGCATAGGCGGAGAGGCCTCTCCGCCTATGCCAAGGCATTTGAACCCGAGCGCGAGTTCGGATTTAAATGCTTTGTCGGAGCAGGCAAAATGTGCGCTCCAACACAGGCAAAACTATTTGGCGAAAGGACTGATTTTGTGCTAAAAGGATTTAAGGCGGCAACAAGCCTTGTGCTTTGCTCCATTCTTTTAACAAGTTCCGTAATTTGCGGCGCACAGCCCACTGCGAGTGAGGAAACCACCCCCGCAGCAGGTGTAGCCGGGGAAAGCGGATATCAAGACTACATAAAAAACAACACATTCGAGGAAGCAAAAGAGAAACTAACCCTTTCGCTTGAAGGCTTTGTATCGGCAGAGGCCGAGGCAACCTTTACCAACAACGAAATAAGTTGGCAGGAAGGCAACGGCAGCGTTACCTTTAATGTTACCGCGCCCGAAAATGCTCTTTACAATGTACAAATAGTGTGGAAACCCGCAGCGGCAGGCGTAGACCCCACCTTTGGGCTTATGCTCGATGGCGAATATCCCTTTGAGGCCGCAAAATCAATAGAGCTTAAAAGGGAATGGAAAAACCTTACCGATGACCCAAGGGTAGACTGGGCAGGCAACGAATATGCAAGCGAGCAGGTTGAAACAGGCGACTATATAACAAGCACCCTTAAGGATTTTACAGGTCAGGCAACCGAGCCGTATCTTTTCGCGCTTTCTCAGGGCGAGCATACCCTTACGCTCGTTTCCCCCGAACAGTCCATTTATATTAAGGAAGTTTCCCTTATTGCGCCCGAAAAAGCGGTAGCATACAGCACCCTTTCAAAGGATTATAAGCTTACCGAAACCAATGCCGAAATTATAACCATTCAGGCAGAAACTGCAAAAATCAAAAACAGCAAATCCTTAATCCCCAAAAGCAATAATTCCGATGCCGGTATGACCCCAACCAACCCCTACACCAGCAAAATCAACTATATTGGCGGCACCTCTTGGCAAAGTCCGGGCAGCGCCATGAACTGGACCTTTAATGTAGAAAAGGCAGGCTATTACTATATCGGCTTCAGGTACAAGCAGTCCGAGCTTATTAACGGTGTAAGCTGGCGAAAGCTTATGCTCGATGGCGCGCTCCCCTTTGAAGAGGCGGCAGGAATTGGCTTCCCCTTCGGAACCGAGTGGGAGTACAGCACCCTTGGCGAAAACGAAAAATCCCCCTACTACATTTGGCTCAGCGAGGGCGAGCACACCCTTTCTATGGAGGTTACCGTAGGCCCTCAAAGTGAATATGTAAACCGCCTTAGTGAGGTTGTTTCCCGCCTTGGCGATGAATACATAAAAATAGTTATGATAACGGGCGAAAACCCCGATGTTAACCGCGACTATTCTCTCTTTAAGCAGATTAAAGGCTTTACCGAAACCTTAGAGTGGTGCAAAGAAAACCTCGATTCCATTGCCGCCGATATGAAGGCAATGTCGGGTTCGGGCAGCACCCAAAGTATTGCGGCTATTGAAAATATGTCCCGCGTTTTAAAGCAAATGCTTAAAAGTCCCTATGTTGCCCAGCAATATGTAAAGGACTATTACAACAACTATACCGCCGTAAGCTCTTGGCTTTACGATATGACAAATATGCCCTTGGCCCTTGATGAAATTCAAATTGTTCCAAACGGCAAAAATATGAATAACAACAATGCCAATTTCTTCGAGTCCTTAGCCTTTGGCACAGCCCGACTTTTTGCATCCTTTATTCAGGATTATTCCCTCACAGGTGACAGCGAGTCGGATAAGCAGATTAAAATCTGGATAAACTGGGGTCAGGACCAGGCAATGGTGCTGAATTCCCTTATTAAGGATTCCTTCACACCCGAAAAGGGAATTGATGTTAGGGTAGATGTTGTTTCTGCATCCCTTATTAACGGTATTCTTGCAGGCAACTTCCCCGATTTATCCCTGCATCTGCCAAGAACCGAGCCCGTAAATCTGGGTATCCGTGGCGCCCTTTACGATTTAACCGAGTTCGATGACTGCGATGAGGTATTAAAGCGCTTCCAGCTCACCAGCGAAGAGCCCTACCGCTATGGCGATGAGCTTTACGCCCTGCCCGATACTCAAAGCTATTTCATAATGTACTACCGCAAGGATGTTATGGAGCGCTTGGGCCTCGAGCCGCCCAAAACCTGGGCCGAATTCAAGCACGCGGCAATGGTAATTCAAAGAAATAATATGAACGTTTATGTTCCCTATACCCAAATTACTGCCGCCACCACCGTTAATACAGGTATAGGCAGCCTTAACCTGCTGCCCACCCTTATGGCACAAAACGGACTTTCCCTTTATAACAAGGAAAAGACCGCAACCGCCCTTAATAACCTCCCTGCTATTGAGGTCTTCGATTTCTGGACCGACCTTTACACCGAATACGGCTATTTAAAAGAGGCCGAATTCTATAACCGTTTCAGGGTAGGTGTAGTTCCCCTTGGAATTGCTCCCCTTGCAACCTATATGAATATTTATTCCGCCGCACCCGAAATTGCGGGCAGATGGGCAGTAGGTCTTGTTCCTGCAAATGAAAACGGCGACAGAACTATTGCAGGCGCAGGCACAGGCTGCGGAATTATTAAAAAATCATCCAACAAGGCAGAGGCATGGGAATTCCTTAAATGGTGGACCGATGCCGAAACCCAAATCAGATACAACAATAATGTGGAGTCTATTTTAGGTATGATAGGCCGTACCACCACCGCAACGGTGGAAGCCTTTGAGGACCTTGCCTGGGATAAGGAGCATCTCTCGGTTATGAGAGAGCAGCGCCTACAGGTGCGCGAGGTTCCCGAGGTGCCCGGCAGCTACTATCTCTCCCGTGCAATTGACCAAGCCTTCTGGACAGTTGTAAACGGCGAAGCCAGCAGCAAGGATGCCCTTATGAAGTGGAGCAAAATTGCCGATGATGAAATAGACCGCAAGATTAAAGAATACAGCTAAGGAGGGAAGAAGTAGTGTTTGCCAAATCAAAACCAAGTAAATTACAGCGCGAGCGCAAACCCGCGGCGGAAGGTTCTTTTATCGAACAGTTCCCAATGTTTGTAATGGCAGCGCCCTTTGTAATTTTCTTCTTTATTTTCACAATTGTACCCATTTTTTCTTCTATCTTCTTCAGCCTTACCTCCTACGATATGATATCCGCACCCCATTTTGTTGGGCTGGATAACTATAGAAGACTAATCGCTAACGACCCCGACTTTATGGTAACCGTTAAAAACACCTTTGTTTTTGCAGTGGTTGCAGGTCCTTTGGGCTTCCTTTTAGCCTTTTTGCTTGCTTGGCTCGTTAACGAATTTACACCAACCATCCGTGCATTTTTATCCTTTATGTTCTACGCCCCCTCCCTTGTGGGTAACGCCTACTTCATTTGGCAGGTTGCCTTCAGCGGAGACAGCTACGGTTACATAAACAGCCTGCTTTTATCTCTCGGAATTATTACCGAGCCCATAGTCTGGCTTAAAAATGCAACCTTCCTTATGCCGATAATCATAATTGTTCAGCTGTGGCAAAGTATGGGTGTATCCTTCCTTGCAAACATTTCGGGCCTGCAGAACGTAAGCCGCGATATGTACGAGGCGGGTGCTATCGACGGTATTCGTAACCGTTGGCAGGAGCTTCGCTACATAACACTCCCCTCAATGTCCACAATGCTGCTTTTCTCGGCAGTAATGCAAATTCAGTCAAGCTTCTCGGTAAGCGCAATTGCAGTAACCCTTGCAGGCTATCCGAGTAAATCAAACGCAGTTGATACCATTGTTTCCCTAATGCAGGATATGGCAACCGTAAGGTACGAGCTGGGCTATGCCTCGGCCATTGCCGTTGTACTCTTTATAATGATGGTAACAACAAGACTTCTCGTTGGAAAAATTCTTTCCACGGTAGAAAAATAGGAGGTGGCCGTTATTAATATCGTAAAAGCATTCAAAAACAGACTGCCATCTCGCCAAAAAATGGCAGTAAGGCGCTTTACCCGTTCCAAATGGGGCGATTTCATAAATGTCGCCTTCCTTATTACCGCAGGTCTTTTCACAATGCTTCCGCTAATCTATGCGGTATGCACATCCTTCAAGCCCTTAGATGAGCTTCTCATCTTCCCGCCGCGCTTCTTTGTAAGAAGGCCAACCCTTGGAAACTATATGATACTGCCCGACCTTATGTCTTCCCTTAAGGTTCCGCTATCCCGTTATGTTTTCAACAGCTTATTTATAAGCATTGTATCCACATTTTTCTATATCATTGTTGCAACAATGGCCGCCTTCGTGCTGTCAAAGGGCAAATTCAAGGGCAGAAAGGTGCTTTTCTGGGTTGTTCAGTTCGCACTTATGTTCAATGCCTATACCCTTGCAATCCCCAGATATTTAATCTTTGCAAAAATGAATATTATTGATACCTATTGGGTTTCTATCTTGCCCCATATGGCATCAACTCTTGGTGTATTCCTTGCAAAGCAGTATATTGATGGATACATACCAAACGCACTTTTAGAAGCGGCAAAAATCGATGGCGCCAGCCATTACAGAGTGTTCTGGAACATTGTAATGCCGGTAATTAAACCCGCTTGGCTCACCCTTATGCTCTTCGCCTTCCGCGACATTTGGGCGGCAGTACCAAACGGCACAATCTTCAGCGAGCAGCTTAAAACATTACCTCAAATTGTAACCCAAATCACCGCGGGCGGAACGGCGCGCGCAGGTTCATCAATGGCCGTAACGGTTATTATGATGATACCGCCGATTTTGGTCTTCCTCATTTCCCAAAGCAATGTTGTAGAGGCAATGAGCAGCGCAGGAATAAAGGAGTAGGATTATGGTTAAATGCTTATCTAAAAAAATCCTTATAGTGGCCTTATCCCTGCTGTTGGCCGCAATATTTTCTGTTTCGGCCTTTGCCGAGGTGCCTTACGAAAGCTACACCTATTGGTCAGATGTAGGGGATGAAAACAAGGCGGTTTACAACCGCCCAATGTACAGCGCCGAATATAATATTGATGCCAGTTTTCTCGGTATTGCCGATTTTTCCAAAATCCGCGATATTTCCTTCGATAGCGAGGATAACCTTTATATCTTAGACAGCACCTCGCGTATAGTTGTGCTGGATAAAGGCTATAACCTTGTTCGCGAGCTTGGAGCTATCGGAGGCAGCGAAACATATAACGATGCCGCAGGCGTTTATATTGGCCCCGATAACACACTTTATGTTTGCGATACCGAAGGTCATAGAATTCTTCACGCAACAGCGGACGGAAGCTTGATAAATATCATCACCCTGCCTGAGTCTAACCTCATTCCCGATGATTTTGATTTCCGCCCCACCAATATGGCAATAGATGAGTATGGCTACACCTACATTTTAAGTGATGGTTCATACTACGGTGCACTTCTTTACGATGCGGATATGGAATTTTTGGGCTTCTACGGTGCAAACACCGTAACCGCAACTATCGGCAGTGTATTTTCCAATATAATCAATCGAATTTTCCCAAACAACGCTAAAAAAGAAAACTCAGCAAAGCGCCTGCCCTTCTGCTTTGTAGACCTTGCAATAGATGATAAAGGCTTTATCTACACCAGCACAGGCTACACCGATAAGGAGCGCAAGGGACAGGTAAGAAAGCTCGGCCCCGGCCTTGGTAACAATATTCTCGGCTCCGATGACATCAGCTTTGTAGATACAAAAATCAACACAAGCTATAACAGCGGCGCTGTTTCAAAGCAGGATATCTTTGATATCGAAGTAGATAATAACGGCTTTGTATACGGTCTTGAATCGGCTTTCGGCAAGGTCTTTGTCTACGACCCTGCCTGCCGTATTCTTTCGGTATTCGGCGGCGGAATGGGCTTCGGCACACAGCTTGGTAACTTTGTTACCGTTTCGGCCCTTGCAATTAAGGGCGGCGGCAGCGAGGTGCTTGTGGCCGATGGCTCAACCAACAAAATAACCGTATTCAAAATTACCGAATTCGGCTCCAAGGTTAAGGAGCTTATTGCCCTTACCATCAAGGGCGATTACGAGGGCGCAAAGCCGGGTTGGGAAGAGGTTTTAAGCCTTGATAACAACTTCCAGCCTGCCTACGGTGCGCTTGCCCGCGCTTACATAAACGATGGCGACTATGAAACCGCCCTCAACCTTGCAAGAAAGGGTTACGACAGACAAACCTATGCCATAGCCTTTGAATATATGCGCGGCGAAATAATCAACGATAACTTTGTGCTTATCTTCATAATTTTACTTGTGGCAATAACCCTTTTAATTGTATTCCTGGTTATTTCCTCTAAAAAGAAGATAAAGCTTATTAAAAATAAACAGCTAAGCCTTATGTTCTCGGTAATGCTGCATCCGGCCGATGCCTTTACCGAAATCAAAGAAAAACGTCAGGGCTCACTTTGGCTTTGCGTGGCTTCGGTGCTTATATTCTATGTTGTAACAATTCTTCAAACACTTAAAGGCGGATTTTTATTTACCATTTACGATGTTGCCGATTTCAACTCAATTTGGCTCTTCATTAAAACGGTTGGCCTTGTTGTTTTGTGGGTTGTTGCCAACTGGATGGTATGCACCCTGCTTGGCGGCCGCGGCCGTTTCAAGGAAATTGCTATAGTAACCTGCTATAGCCTGCAGCCCCTGATTATCGAGCGTATTATAAGGCTCTTCTTAACAAACGTGCTGCTTCCAAGCGAAGCCAGCTTTTTAACCATTGCCGAAGCAGTTGCAATGCTCTACTTCCTTTTACTAATGATAATCGGTCTTTTAAAGATTCACGATTTCAGTATGCCAAGGCTCATAGGCACAAGCGTGCTTTCCTTGGCGGGGGTAGCCGCAATTGTCTTCCTTGCAATAACAATAGTAATATTGGTTCAGCAGTTCGGTGGCTTTATTGTAACCGTTGTTGGCGAAATATTAACGCTTTAAGGAGGGGGATAGGTAGAAATGAAAAAGTTACTTATAATTGCACTGTGCCTGGCACTGTGTCTCTCCTTTACCGCCTGCTCCACCGGATTCAATTCCTTAGAGTATGTGGAAGTAACCGAATCGGATAAGCCGCGCAACTCCAAGGTTGCCGAAAACGATAGGTTTATACTCGAGCTTGAAAAGGTGAATTTGGGCCTTACCTTAACCGATAAAACAACAGGCCAGAAATTCAGCACCACCCCCGCTTCATCTGAAGGGGAGCAGTTAGATGAATTCGGCCTGCCAAAAACCAAGCACCCAAGGGTAGAATCCATTTTAATGGTGGAGTGCAAAAACTTCGAAAAGGATGAGGTAAACACCTATTATTCCTTTAACGATGTTGCCAAAAACGGCGAAATCACCCACAAAATGATAGATAACGGCATTGTTATTAACTACCATTTTACCGATGCCGCCGTTATGATACCCCTTACCTGCGAGCTTACCGATAAGGGACTAAAGCTCAGCATAAACCCCAAAGAAATTCAGGAAAACGAAAACAAGGTGCTTTCGGTGTCTGTTGCCCCTTTCCTTTGCGGAGTGGAAAACGATACCGCCGACTCCTACCTGTTCGTACCATCGGGCTCGGGTGCTATAGTTGGGGTAGATAGCAAATCCCAGCAGGGCGACAGCTACTCGGCTCAGGTCTACGGCTATGACCCCGCCATTGATGAGGTTGCCGTAGTTTCCACAAAGGAATCCGTAAAGCTTAATGTTTTCGGCTACAAATCGGGCAACAACGCTGTTTGTGCTGTGATTGACGGCTCGCCCGCTTCGGCTAAAATCAATGTAACTTCGGGTGCTACCGCATACGGATATTCTTCGGTTTATGCATCCTTCATTTTGCGTGGCTACACCAACCACATTGCCGAGCTTTTCTCCTACGAAAAGGTGCACAATGTGGTATATGCCAAAAAGATGATTTCATCGCCTGTTTCGGTAACCTATTACCCACTTTCGGGCGAAGATGCTTCCTATAGCGGAATGGCAAAGGCCTATCGCGAATATCTAAGCGATACATATAACCTTAAAGATACCGCAAAGGATGTTCCGCTTAGCGTCAGAATTCTTGGCGGCACCGAAATGAAGCAGTCCTTCTTAGGAATACCTTACGAAACCGTTTACCCTGCAACCACACTTGATGATGCCGAAAAAATCATTGCCGAAATTAAAAAAGAGCTGGGCACAGATTTCGCAGTTCAGCTTAAAGGCTTTGGCGAAAGCGGTGTTGATGTAGGCAAAATTGCAGGCAACTATAAAATAAGCAAACCGCTGGGCACTGCTGCTCAGCTTAAAAAGCTGAACAAAGCCCTAACCGAAGAGGGAATAGCCGCCTATTTCGATTTTGATATTGAAAGATTCAATACAAATTCCTCGGGCATATCCAAATTCTTCGATTCAGCAACAAACGCAGGCGAGCTTAAGGCGCTTCAATACAATTACGATATGGCCGTAAGGGATAAACAGCAGGATACCGCCTATAATCTCTTATCTCCCGCCGCCTTTACAAAGGTAATGGATAAGGTTTTAAACAAAACCAAAAACTTCGGGCTAACAGGCCTATCACTCGATAGCCTTTCTTCCACCGCTTATTCCGATTATATAGATAAGGAAAGCTCCAAGTATTATTCCAAAAACGCATTTGATACCGCCGCCGGCAGCGTTATAAACGCCGCAAAGCAAAGCGGAAAAGCGTTTATGGCATCTTCTGCCAACCTCTATTCGGCAGTTCTGGCCGATATTATAACCGAAGCCCCCGTAACCAGCGAAAAAAGCAACATCTTCCTTTACGATGTTCCTTTCTATCAAATGGTGTTTAAGGGAAGCATTCCCCTAACTGTTCAAAGCATTAATTTGGCTGCCGATTCTAAGCTTAGCGTTTTAAAGGCAGTTGAATCGGGAAGCGGCCTTGGTTATACCGTAATTTCTAATTGGGACAGCGCCGTAATCGATGCAAAGATACCCGCTTTCTTTAACAGTGCCTTTGGCGATGTAAAGGCAGGTATCTTCGAAAACAGCAAGGCCCTAAAGGATTATTACAGCAAGATTTCGGGCAAGAAGATTACTTCCCACACCGTACACCAAAGCGGTCTTCGTGAAACCGTGTTTGAAAACGGTGTTGTAGCCTATGTTAACTATACAGGTCAGTCCATAAACACCCCCTCAGGCGAAATCGCCCCGTACAATTACCTTATAACGGAGAAGTAGATTTATGAAAAAACAAAAAAGAAACAGGGGAATAGTAGAGCTTAAAAGCCGCTATGGGTATATGTTTACAACCCATTGGATTATAGGCATTGTTATATTCTTTGCTCTTCCGCTCATACAGTCGATAATCTTCTCTTTCAGTGAAATAGAAGTTGTCGGCGGCGGAATAGATGTTCATTTCAAAGGCATTGAAAACTACAAGCAAATACTCCTTGTAGATGCCAACTACGATACATGGGTTACATCCTCGGTTACCTCTTATCTCTATTCCTTGCCTATCATCATACTGCTTAGTATGTCGTTGGCCCTAATTTTAAACCAAAAATTCAGGGGCAGGCTTTTCTTCAGAGCGCTGTATTTTCTCCCGGTAATTATCTCAACGGGTGCAGTTATTAACCATATCTTCAGAACCACAGGCAGCAATATGTCGGATATCGGCGTATCCGATGCCTATTCAGCTAATATGATTAGCGTAGATGATATTGTTAAACTGCTTGATATCAGCGGTGAAGTGGCCGACTTTATAACAACCACCATCAGCAAAATTTTCGACTTGGTTTGGAGCTGTGGTATTCAAATAGTGCTCTTCCTTGCAGGACTTCAGTCGGTACCTCAATCCTTCTTCGAAGCCTCTAGGGTAGAGGGAGCCACCAAGTGGGAGGAGTTCTGGTTTATAACCTTCCCAATGCTTTCCCGCGTAACGCTCCTTGTAACCATATTCACAATGGTCGAGCTTATCACAAGCGAACGCACCACACTCATTAAGAATGTATATTCTATGATGCGCGCAGGTAACTACGATGAAACCTCCGCCATGATGTGGTTCTACTTCCTAATTTGCGGTGCGGTTATGGGCCTCTTTGTATTCCTTTATCAGCGCTTCCTTGTGAAGCGTTGGGAATAGTCATGGAAAGGAGAACAGCATTATGAAAAATATAATTAATACCCTTTCCAATCTGGACTATCGCACCACACACAAGCTCCAAAAGAAGAGCCTTAGCGTTCTGTATTCGATATTCCGCCTTGTTATTTTGCTTTCAATCGGCTTTATCATCATCTACCCCCTAATCTACACGGTGGTAACCTCCCTTCAAAGCAAATATGCCTTCTTGAACTCTACCAGAGTCTGGATACCAACCGAATTTGCAATAGGCGAAAACTATGCGGCCGCATTCGATGCAATGGAATATATGAGCTCCCTTTGGTCCACCTTCAAAAACGAGCTAATAAGTGCCGCAATAGAAATCGCATCCTGCGCCCTTGTGGCCTATGGCCTTGCCCGCTTTAACTTCAAAGCCAAAAAATACTATATTGCAATTCTTTTCCTTACCATTTTAGTTCCCGAAATGATGATTATCATTCCTAAAATGATAAACTATTCTCATTTGGACCTCTTTGGTATTTTAGGGCTTATTAACGATGCCAGTGGCGTAGATTTGCGCCCCAATATTCTCGATACTCCTTGGGCATTCTGGCTTCCCTCCATATTCGGTGTAGGCCTCCGCTCGGGTATACTGATTTATATTTATATTCAGTTCTTTAAGGGTCTCCCGCAAGAGCTGGAGGAGGCCGCTTGGGTAGATGGCGCAGGCCCCTTCAAAACCTTCCTTAGCATTGCGCTTCCAAGCTCCGGCGTGGTAATTCTTACAGTTACCGTATTCTCTATGATTTGGCACTGGAACGATTCGCTTCTTTCGGGTATGTATTTAAGTGAAAACTTCCCCCTCGCAAGTCAGGTATCCCGCCTGCCCGAAACACTCGGCAGCAAATATCACATAATTCTAAATGCCCGCGACCCGCAGGGTATAGGCTACCTTATGGCAGGCTGCGTTCTCTTTATTGTGCCAATGCTTATAGTCTATATGATAATTCAGCAATGGTTTATCGAAAGTATCGATAGAGTAGGCATTACAGGATAAAAATTTTATTTAGCGGAGAAGAATATGTCGGTTTCAATAAACGAAAATATCATCACTCTAAACACTAAAAACACAACCTATCAAATGGCGGTAAACGAAAACGGATACCTTGCCCATCTCTACTACGGCGCAGCCTTAAACGGGGCTGTCGCCATAGAAAGAGGAAAGGTTGGATATCATACAGGACTACCACTGGCTTACGACAGCAAAAGCAGAGAGCTTTCGCCCGATGTATGCCCCTTGGAATATTCGGCATACGGCAGCGGAGATTTCAGAACAACTCCCCTAAAGGTCTGCTTTGCCGATGGCTCCTCGGTTTGCGAGCTGCGCTTTGTAAAGGCCGAAATGCTGGCTTCAAAGCCCGAACTCTCAGGTCTTCCTGCCTTGCACGATAGCGATAACAAATCCCAAACGGTAGAGATTTGTCTTAAGGATAAAATCTTAGATTTAAGGGTATATCTAATGTACACCGCCTTTGAAGAGGAGGATGTTATTGCGCGTTCGGTAAGAATAGAAAACCATACCGGCAAGGATATTGTGCTTGAGTCAGTGCTTACTACTTGTATTGATAATTACGAGGATGAATTTGACTTTATTGCCTTCAAGGGCAGGCCTCATTTTGAGCGCCACCTCAGCCGCACTTCGCTTGGAGATTTAAAAATCACAAGCGAAAGCAAGCGTGGTTCTTCCAGCCATCAGGACAATCCCTTTGTTATTGTATGCTCTAAGGACTGCACCGAAACCGCAGGCGACTGCTTCGGCTCGGCCTTGGTTTACAGCGGAAACTTTACCGCAAGTATGGAAAAAACACAAATCGGCACCAGTCGTTTTGTTATGGGTATTCACCCCGAAAACTTTTCCTTTAAGCTTAAAAACGGTCAAAGCTTCCAAGCACCCGAGGTTATTCATAGCTTTAGCAGTAAGGGCTTCGAAAAGCTTTCTCACAATTACCATAATATAATAAGAAACCACCTTTTCAGGGGCAAATATGCCTTGGCACAGCGCCCCATTCTTATAAACAACTGGGAAGCAACCTACTTTAATTTCACAGCCGACAAGCTTTTAGCCATAGCAAAAGAGGCGCAAAGAATAGGCGCCGACACCTTCGTTTTAGATGACGGCTGGTTTTTGGGCCGCAAGGGGGATAATTCCTCCCTTGGCGACTGGTTTGTAGATGAAGAAAAGCTGGGTTGCCCCTTAAATGTTTTAATTTCAAAAATAGGGGAGCTGGGAATGAAGTTCGGCCTTTGGTTTGAACCCGAATGTATTTCAGAAAACAGCAACCTCTACAGAGCCCATCCCGAATGGGTGCTTCAAGCCCCCGCCAGACCGGGTATGCTCGGCCGCAAGCAATGGGTTTTGGATATGTCCAACCCCAAGGTTGTGGATAAAATTTTTGAAATGATGTCTAATATACTGGACAACAATAATATTGAATACATCAAGTGGGATTTCAACCGCTATTTAACAGATGTTTATTCCACAGCGCTTCCTGCAAACAGGCAAGGCGAAGTGCACCACAGATATGTGCTTGGTGTATACAACCTTTTAGAGCGCATAAATAAAAACTACCCCAATGTTTTAATTGAAGGCTGCGCCAGCGGTGGCGGCAGGTTCGACTGTGGTATGCTTTACTATTCGCCTCAGTTCTGGGCAAGTGATAATACCGACCCAATGGACCGCCTTGCTATCCAGTACGGTACATCCTTCTGCTATCCCGTTATTTCAATGGGCTCGCACGTAACGGCATCCCCCAACCACGTAACCAAAAGGGCAACGCCCATTAAAACCCGTTCAAATGTTGCAATGGCAGGCACCTTTGGCTTCGAGCTGGATTTAACCACCTTAACGGGTGCCGATATCGAAACGCTCTGTAGCGAAACCGAATTCTATAAAAGGAATTCCGAACTTATTCGCCTTGGCGACTACTATCGCCTCACAAACGATAGCTCGCGCCATATTGCATGGCAGTTTGTTTCCAAGGATAAATCTCAGGCGCTTGCTGTGTTGGTTCAAAAAACAACACGTGTAAACTATAAGCCAATAATACAAAAATTCCGCGGACTTGACTCAAACGCTAAATATTGTGTTACAATAGATGGTGAAAAGTGCGAGCAGCTCTATTCGGGAACCGCACTAATGGAGGTCGGCCTTGGTATTCGCACCATAAAATACGAATCCGAGTCCACCCGCATTGAGTTCCAAAAGGTATAAAACAGTAAAAAAGGGGGTGTCTTCCTGAATGAAGGATACGGTAAAACACTTTTTCGTAAAAGGAATGGGTATGCCCATAAGCGTTGAAACGGTGGGAGTTTCAATTTGTAGCCCGGGCCAAAGCCATTCAAGAAAAAATTCCGATATCACCATAATTGAATATATTTTTAAAGGCAAAGGCACCCTTTATATAGAGGGCAAAAAAATCCCCGTTAAGGCCGATGAAATCTATATTCTGCCTTCGGGGCTTTCCCACGAATATGTTGCCGATGAGTCCGAGCCTTGGGCAAAATATTTTATGAACCTTTCGGGCAATATGGCAAAAACAATGCTTGTAAGCTACTCGCTTAACAGCCAGTATGTCTTTTCCGCGCCCGAACTTAAGGATAAGTTTAAACAGCTTATAAAAATCTCCTTCGATAACATTCCCGAAGCCAAAAAGCAGGCCCGACTTGTAAGCCTTTATGTAGAAATTCTTCATAGGCTTAATCAGCTTAACACCGAATCTAAAAAGAGCAACGAAGCTATTTTGCTTAAAAACTATCTTGATGAAAACTACAATAGAGTTATCAGCAATACCGAGCTTGCAGGCCATATCTACCGTTCGCCCGACTATTGCTTAAAGCTCTTCAAGCGAGAGTTCGGCACCACCCCGTACGACTACCAAATAAACAATAAAATTCGTGTTGCCTGCTCGCTTTTACACCAAACCAAAAAATCTGTTTCGGAAATTGCCGAATTTATCGGCTACCAAAACCCACACTACTTTACAAGTATGTTCAAGGCAAAAATGGGCATAACCCCAACCGCATACCGCAAAAAGTTCTTATAGAAGGGGGAAATTATATGAAAATAAAATTTTTAGGCACTGCCGCGGCAGAAGGCTACCCGGCAATGTTTTGTAATTGCGAAAACTGTCAAAATGCCCTTAAAAAAGGCGGCAAAAACATAAGAAGCCGCTCGCAGGCCATTATTGATGACACCCTTTTAATAGATTTCCCCTGCGATACCTATTATCACGCACACTTAAACGGCATTAATCTTCACGACATAAGAAATTGCCTTGTAACCCACGTTCACCGCGACCACCTCTATCCCGTGGACCTGCTTTATTTTAAACCCGGCTTTTCTCACCCGGCTGAGGATTTTATGTTTACAATGTACGGCAGCTGCGATGTTGAGGCCACCTTATCGGCAGTTTTACCCGAAGCGGTAAAAAAACACTTTACCTTGGTTACGGTTGAAGCCTTTAAGCCTTTTAGTGTTGGGGAATATGCCGTTACCCCCCTCAAGGCCTATCACGGAACCGAAAATCCGCTTATTTATGCAATATCCAAGGGAAGCCAAAGCATTTTATATGCCCACGATACCGACATCTTCCGCGAGGAAACCTGGGAATATATGAAACAAAATAATATGAGCTTCAACCTTGTTACAATGGACTGCACCGAGGGCGCCGAGGAAGATTTGTCCTACCATGGACATATGTGCCTGGGCAGAAATATTGCCTGCCGCGACCGCCTATTAAAGGAAGGCTTGGCAGATGAAAATACAGTTTTTGTGTTAAATCATTTTTCACATAACGGAAAACACAGTAATTACGATGAGTTCGCGCCCTTAGCTAAAAAAGAGGGCTTTGAAACATCATTTGATGGAATGGAAATTATTATATAAAGGGAGTAATTTTATGCTGCTTTCAAACTTAACACAGTGGGTAGGCTCATCGCTTTCGGCAAAAGAGGCAATTGAAATTAATGCCAAGGCAGGGTTCGATGCCTACGATATATCTCTTTTTCAGTTAACCCGTGATGAAAACTATGAGTTCAACCAACCCGATTACATAGAAAAGGCAAAGGCCCTGCGCCAATATGCCGATAGTTTGGGTATTGTTTGCAACCAGTCCCACGCGCCCTACCCGTCAAGCACGGGCAAGGAGGAAGAGGATAAGCGCATTTTTGAAAAAATTGTCCGCGCAATGGAAATTGCCGCTACTCTTGGCGCAAAAATCATTGTGGTACACCCAAAACAGCACCTTTGCTACCCCGATTATCCCGACGAGCTTTTCCGCCTAAATGTAGAGTTTTATAAAAGCCTTATTCCTTATTGCGAAAAATTCGGCATTAAGGTAGCGTGCGAAAATATGTGGCAGTACAATAACGGCTTCAAGGCCCCAAGCGACAGCACCTGCTCAAGGGCTTGGGAGTTCAACAAATATCTAGATGCCATAAACAGCGAATGGATAGTAGGTTGTCTTGATATCGGCCACGCATCCCTTATGGCGGCCGACATTCCCGATTTTATCCGCCAAATGGGTAACCGCCGCCTACAGGCACTCCACGTGCACGACACCGATTTTAAATACGATAAGCACACCCTTCCCTTTATGGAAAGAATAGACTATATTGCCGTTTGCAAAGCCCTTGCCGAAATCGACTATCAGGGAGATTTCACCTACGAAGCCGATGCTTTCTATCGCGGAAAACCGAAGGAGCTTTACCTTGCAACCACCAAATATATGTGCGAGGTTGGAAGATATTTAATTTCTGTTATAGAAGAGGCTAAAGCTAATGGCTAATGTAATTTTAGATTATGCCCTTAAAAACTATGAAAAAATGTTCCGCGAGCCAACAGGTACAGGCCTGCCCTATAAATTCATAGTACCGGGAAGCGTATATAACAATACCCTTTGGGATTGGGACAGCTGGCTTACCGATATTGCACTTAGCCAGTTTGTAACAAAGGATATAAAAGAGTACGAGATAGGCTGTATATTAAACGCACTTAATATGATGGACTCTAAGGGCAGAATCCCCATTTATATCACCCCAAAATTCACTAGGGAAGATTATGAAAAATGGGGCGAAACCAATATCCACAAGCCCTGCCTTGCACAGCACGCCGCATTTATTGTTAAAAAATACGGCGATGCCGAGTGGCTCAGAGAGCATTATCAAAGCCTATGCAGGTTAATAGACTACTATATGCAAAAGTGCAGGCACTCCGATACAGGTCTTTATTTCTGGATAACCGATATGGCTATTGGTGTAGATAACGACCCTGCAACCTTTTACAGGCCAAACCGTAGTTCGGGCTCTATACTGCTTAACTGCTTTATGTATAAGGAGCTCGAAGCGCTTTGCTATATAGCCGATTTGCTTGGTATAGACAGCGCCGAATATAAGGCCGAAAAAGAGCACCTGCTTGCCGCTGTCAGAGAGCATTGCTGGGACGAAAAAGATGGCACCTACTATAGCGTTGATTTAAACCTTAAACCAATAGACCCGCGCTATCACGCAGGCGCACCCCGACATTGGGATTGCGTTATAGAGCGCCTTGGCTGTTGGTCAAATTTCCTTGCTTTGTGGGCAGGCATTGCCACCCCCGAGCAGGCTGGCCGTATGGTTAAAGAAAACCTTTTAGATGAAAAGAGCTTCTGGGCACCCTTTGGTGTTCGCAGCCTTTCTAAATACGAAAAAATGTATGTAATAAAGGCGTCGGGCAACCCCTCTTGCTGGCTTGGCCCTATTTGGGGAATTTCCAACTATATGGTGTGGCGTGGCCTTGTTAAATACGGATTTTTAGAAGAGGCAAGGGAGCTTGGCGAAAAGACCGTTAAGCTTTTTGAACAAGACATAATAAAAAGCGGCGAGCTCCACGAATATTACGACCCAGAGACGGGCGAGCCGATATTAAACCCCGGCTTCCAGAACTGGAACCTGCTTTCAATCAACATTAAGGCCTGGCTAGATGGCGAGCCCGCAGTTAAAGAATTCTAAAATAAAAAGACCGAACTTTAAGTTCGGTCTTTTTTTAATGTGTGTGATTATGCTCAAAAATTTCTTCGTGATTGTGGTCGTGAAGCTCGCCGTTTTCACCGTGAATATGGTTGTGCTCGTGAAAATGGCTGTGCTCGTGTGTGTGGGGCAGGCCACCGTGGGAATGTTCGTGGGTGTGAATGTGCTCGTGCAGATGTGTGTGCTGCAGGCTTATGGTGTCGCGCACCATAAGGTAGGCGGCCACAAGCATAATTGCAAGGGCAAAATAAAACTGAAGTCTTGGCCGTTCCCCTAAAAACAGCATACCAAAGGCCACCCCTAAAAAGGGTGAAAGGGAATAATAAGCGCTTGTCTTTGCTGCACCCAAATTCTTTTGGGCCAATATGTAAAAATGAATGCTAAGCCCGTATGAGGCAAATCCCAGCAAAAGCGAGCAAATAATTATTTCAAACGCAGGGAAATTTTCACAAAGAAGAAGTGCAACAAGCAGGCTGCCAAGTCCCGAAAAAATGCCCTTAATAGTTACAATTTGATATGAACTTTTTTGGCTTAGCGCTCTGGTGCAGTTGTTTTCAAGACCCCAGCAAAGGCAGGCGCCAAAGACAAAGAGCGAACCCATATTAAAGCTGAAAGCGCCCTCCCCCTCAAAAGAGAGTATAACGCTTGCCGCAGTTACAAGTGCAGTGGCAAGCCACAGCCGCTTAGATATTATTTCCTTAAAAACAAACAGCGCAATAAGCGAGGTTGCCACAATTTCAAAATTGTTTATAAGCGAAACATTTGCAGCAAGGCTTTCTTTAATGCCAAACATAAGCAGTATGGGTGCCGCTATATCCAAAACCACCATCGCCACAGTATAGGGAAGGTCTTTTTTTGTAAGCGGCTCGTTCTCGTTTTTGCTTGCTGTTTTCTTTTTTGCAAACCCCAAAAGCAACATTCCAATTCCGGCGCCAAGGTATAAAAAGGCGGCCATCATTGTGGGAGAGGCAGCCCCTAACAGCATTTTGGAAAGAGGAATACTCACAGCATACAGCGCGGCCGCAAGAATTGCATAGGTGGTAGCAAGAGTTTTCGTATTCATATTAAAAAACCCTTAAAAGCTTCGGCCTCTATCAAATTTTTACTATAAAGTTCAAATCCTGCATCAATGGGGTGAACACCATCGATTTGGTAGTATTTCGGGTCGTGCGGAATCAAATCAACACCATCAATAACAACCATATTCGGTATAGCTTTGGCCAACTCCTTAATGTAGTTACCAACAAAGCTTAGGGGCTCGCCAAATTCCTGCTCGTTATTAATATCCACGCGCCAAAGCGGGGTAATAGCCACAATTTTAACGTTGGGATAGTTGTTTCTTACATTTTCGAAAAATCCCTTGCAAGAGGATAAAAACTTTTCGCGTTTTGCGTGGCGCCAATCATTGGTGCCGTAGGCCACCGTAATAAGGTCGGGGGTAAAATCATCCTTTGTTTTGCCAAAGCCTGCAAAGAACTGCTCGCCTGCAATACCCTTGTTAACAGCCTCGGCATTAAGTGCGCCTGAAAGCTGAATGGCATAAGCCTTTTCGGGTGCGGCGGCATCGTATCCTTGGGTAATGGAATCCCCAAACATAAGCATTTTAAGGCTTTTTTCCACGGGAATAACCTTTGCACCCTCATCAAGAGCCAGCTCCTTAAGGTGCGAGCAAACCGACCACGGGAATAATATTTTAACCCTTTTCATACCGCTTTTTAAAGCGAAGCTTTTGCTAAAAGGCACATTATCCTCGGCGCCAATATCGCCCGAAAGCTCATCTATATGCTTGCCATCAACCAAAAGGCTGTGGGTAAAATAGGTGCGGGAACTGCCGCGGCTTACCGCAACAGACAAAAACAAGTTTTCGCTGTCGGTATCAAATTCAAGGCTAATACCCGCAGTTGCAAAGCTCTTAATATAAAAATCGCGGGAGGTAATTCTATATAGTTCCTGCTGTTCTTCAGTAAAGCGGAAGAAGGAGATTATTCCATCTCCTTCTTCAACCCTAACAGCACCATGAACTAAATCTTTAATCTGTTCAAAGTGTAATTGTTTCATATTATTAAGTCCCAATCTACAATTATTTTAATCTATTGTAGTCGTAATATTAATCTCTGTCAAGCATATATGCCTTGGCGCCGCGTTTTCTTACGTCCTCTTCGGGTATACCAAGCTCGCGTGCGATGGTTTCAATTACGGTAGGTCCGCAGAAACCTCCCTGGCAACGGCCCATACCGGCACGAACACGGCGCTTAATAGCATCGATGGTCTTTGCGCCAACGGGTCTGTTGATTGCCTGAACAATTTCAGCCTCGGTAACCTGCTCGCAGCGGCAAACAATTCTACCGTAGAGGGGGTTCTCTGCAATAAGTGCATCCTTTTCGGCATCTGTTGCATCAGCAAAGCGTACAATTCCCTTACGGGTACGCTGCCAGCCTTCCTTGCGGTTAAGCTCAAGGCCTGCTTCCTTCATACCGTGTACAACATAACCTGCAATACCAATGCTGGCGGTAAGTCCGGTAGAACGAACACCCGAAATACCGATGAAGCCGGGAACCTTAGTAGAGAAGCGGATATCATAGCCTTCAGGGGTTCTTGCAGGGCGAACACCAACAAACTGGGTAATGGTGTCCTCAAAGTGGAGGCCGGGCACCATATTAAGGGCCTGCGCCTTAATGCTTGCAAGTCCGCTTGCGGTTGTCTTCACATCGGTCTTATCCTCAACATCATCTGCGGTGGGGCCAACAAGCATATTGTTGTCCACTGTGGGGATAACAAGTACGCCACGAGTCTTGGGGGAGGGAACAGAAGAAATAATGTGGGAAACCTTTACAGGTGTATCGTGGGAGAACACATAGAATTCGCCCTTTCTGGGGTTAATCTTAAAGTCGCATTCGCCAACCATATCGGAAATCTCATCGCAGTGAAGTCCTGCAGCGTTGATAACCCAGGTAGCAGAAAAATCGCCCTTAGGTGTGTGAACAGCATAAATCTTGCCATCCTTAACATCCATACCGGTAACG
>JAGBGJ010000071.1 GCA_017936045.1 Clostridia bacterium | reverse complement strand
GCAGTTTTTGTATTTACTATATTCATTAATGTCGCTATGATTCCGCTTACCATGAAAAGCCAAAAGGCTTCGGTTGGCCAAATGCGAATCAAACCCAAGCTCGACGAGCTTAAAAAGAAATACGGAGACGATAAACAGCACTACTCTCAAGAGATGCAAAAGCTTTATCAGGAAGAAAACATCTCAATGTCGGGTGGCTGTCTTCCCATGCTTATCCGTCTTCCCATTATGTTCTCTATCTATTACCTTATAACCCAGCCCTTAACCTACCTTATGAAGGTTCCTGCCGATGTTATTAACAAGGTAAGCGAAGCTTTAGGTCTTCAGCAGGGCAGTTATACAAGAGAACTCAGCATTATCGAGGCTGTATCAAAGGATAACTCCATTTCCCCCGAAATTGCAGGGGTTATTGGAGATATTAAGTTCGACCTATTCGGTTTAGACTTAACCCGCACCCCTAAGTTTTCCATCAACATTTTCGAAAACTTCGAATGGCTCTGGCTTATCCCCATTGGTGCGTTCTTAGCCCAAATGCTTACCTCTGTTATTTCTCTTAAAATTCAAAAGAAAATCAATCCCGATGCCCCCTCTATGAGCGGTATGATGCTCACTATGCCTTTAATTTCCCTCTTCATCGGCTTCACAGTTCCTGCCGGTGTGGGCTTCTATTGGGCTTGCTCCAGCCTTATCGGCGGTCTTTTACAGTCGGGAATTCAGTATTTCTACGGCCCCCAAAAAATGCTTGCCAAGGAAAGAGCAAAAGAGATTATAACAACCTACCAAAACGAAAAGAAGTATATCGACAAGCGCGCTTCAAACAGCGAAGAATAGAAAGAAGGTTTCCCCTTGATTAAAGAATATATAGGTGAGGGCACCGACCTTTTAGAAGCCACCGCTGCGGCTAAAGAAGGTCTTATGGCAACCCTTGGTCTTAAAGATGACGACAACATAAACATTGAAATTATTTCCGAATATAAAAAGAAGACTTTAGGCCTTTTCGGCGGCTCTATGGCAAAGGTAAGAGCATTTATTGAGCTTCCCGACCCAAAGGTTGACAAGAAAAAGTCTGCCAAAAAGGAAGAAAAAAAGGCAGAAGAGCCTAAAAAAGCCCCCAAAAAGGCAGAAAAGAAGGAAGAGGCAAAGGCAGAGCCCGAACTCGACCTTATCCCAGAAGAAAAGTTAGAAAAAGGCAGCAGCGCAGCCCTTGCCGCAGCTTATGCTAAAAAGGTAATTACCGGCCTTGGCTGTGAAAATGTAACCGTTTCTGCCGCTATGGTTGATGGCGCTATCTATCTTCAGCTCGAGGGCGACAAGCTTGGTGCCTGCATTGGCAGAAGGGGCGAAACATTAGATGCGCTTCAGTACTTAACCTCACTTGCCGCAAACACCGGTAACGGATATCAGAAGGTAACCTTAAATATCGGCAACTACCGCGAAAAGCGAGAGCAAACCTTAACAGCGCTTGCTAAGAAGGTATCGGCTCAGGTGCTCGCCTCGGGCAGAAGCCGCGCTTTAGAGCCTATGAACCCTTATGAGCGCCGCATTATTCACACCGCTGTTCAGGAAATCGAAGGTGTTGTTTCCAACTCTATTGGCGAGGGCGCATCCCGCCGTGTTGTAATTGCAACCCCCGATGGCGATAAAAACCCCCGCATCCGTGAACACCGTGGCAGAAGAAACGGCGGTGGCCGCAAGCCTTCGGCAACCGTAGCCACAGCACCTACAAGAGAGCCCAAGAAGGACTCGGGCGATACCCCTCTTTACGGAAGAATTAAATAATTCAAACAGCTACACCCCTGCAAGGCCTTGCAGGGGTGTTTTTGTGTTTCACAATATTGACAAAGGCTTTATAAAACCGTATAATTTTATAATGATTATCGAATGTCGAGAAATTATTGAATTTCTCGACAAAGCCGATAAAAATCGGCGTTATGTTGCAAAAAAGTCTTAAATCACTTTTTTGTAACTTCGACATCAACATAATCGTTATCAGTAAAAGAAAGGGGGAAGCCGTATGCTTTTAGAGGCCACAAATCTAACAAAAAGCTTTGGTGAGCGCACACTTTTTTCGGGCGCAAGCTTTAAAATAGAGGCAGGCGAAAAGGTTGGAATAATCGGCGCTAACGGCAGTGGCAAAACCACCCTTTTTAATATAATTTCGGGTAACGAGGAGCCAAGCGGTGGCGGAATAGTAAAGGCAAAGGGTGTAACGGTAGGCTTTTTAAGTCAGTTTGCCTGCAGCGGCAGTACCCGCACTTGTTACGATGAGGCTGTGCAGGTATTTTCTCACCTTATCCGCCTTGAAGCCGAATTAGAGGATATGCATACCCTGCTTGAAAAAAATCCAACCCCCGACCTTATCGAAAAGGAACAGCTTAAAAGGGAAGCCTTCCAAACCGCAGGCGGTCTTACCTATAAATCGCGCACACGAGCAGCACTTATAGGCATCGGCTTTACGAACGAGGAGCTTGACTTCAGCGTTTCGGCGCTGTCGGGCGGCCAGCGCAGTAAGATTGAACTTTGTAAGCTGCTTTTATCTGCGCCCGATATAATGCTGCTGGATGAACCTACCAACCACCTTGATATCGAGGCTATCGAATGGCTGGACAGCTTTCTTGTAGCAAGCAAAAGCGCCGCAGTAATTATCTCCCACGACCGCTATTTCTTAGACCGCGTTGTAAACAAAATCTTCGCCCTCGAATACGGCAAAATCACAACCTATAACGGTAACTACACAAAGTATCTGGCCGTTAAAGAGCAGTGCGAGGAAGCCGTTAAAAGGGAATATCAAAATTCCATGCGCGAGGTTCACAGAATTGAGGGCATAATAAAACAGCAGCGCCAATGGACCCGCGAAAAAAATATAAAAACGGCCGAATCAAAGCAAAAGCAAATCGACCGCATACTAAAAGAACTACAAATTCCCGAAAGTGAAATTCCAAATATAACCCTAAGCTTTAAGGCAGAGGGGCACTGTTCAAACACCGTGCTCACCCTAAACGGCGCCGAAAAGCGCTTTGATAATAAAACCCTTTATAGTGGTGTTTCCCTTACCCTTATGCGTGGCGAAAGGGTGTTAATGCTGGGGGCTAACGGCTGCGGCAAAACCACCTTAATAAAGGAAATTAAAAATGGTCTTGGCAGGCTTGGTATTGGCGTTACTGTCGGTTATTTCGACCAACACGGAAACACCCTTAACCCGAATAAAACCATATTTCAGCAGTTAAGCGATACATTCCCCCAAAAAAGCAACACCGAAATCCGTTCGGCGCTTGCCCTTTTCCTATTTCGGGGGGAGGATGTATTTAAAGAAATCTCCACCTTAAGCGGTGGCGAAAAGGCAAGGGTTGCCCTTTGCGAGCTAATGCTTAAAAAGGATAATTTCCTGCTGCTGGATGAACCTACAAACCACCTTGATTTAGCCTCGCGCGAGGTGCTGGAGAGCGCTCTTGATGATTATGATGGCACAATTCTGGCCGTTTCCCACGACCGATATTTTATAAACCGCCTTGCCGACAGAATACTCTACTTTAAAAATCAAACACTTCTAGAGCACCGCGGCAATTACGATGACTATATTTCCTCGCTAGCTTTGGAAGATAAAACCCAAAACGAAAAAAAGACAGCAGGCGCAGGCGGTACTGCCTATAAGCAGGCAAAAGAAGAGGCCGCAAGGCAGCGCAAACTAAAAACCCAGCTTCAAAAAACCGAAGCCGAAATAGAAGAGCTTGAAGCAAGGCAAAACAGCCTTGAAGAACAGCTTACTCTACCCGAAATAATATCTAATTACCAAAAGCTTGGCGAAATCAACTCTCAGCTTGAAGAGGTAAAGGAAGAACTCCTTAAAGCATTAGAACTTTGGGAAGAGCTTTCAAATCAAATCACATAATGGCGCTTAGCATCATAAGTTCTCTTATAGCCGAATAGTCCGCTAAGGGGTCATCCCCGTGGCTTAGCAGCACCTTAAAGGCAGGCCTGTGGTATTCCTTGCAAAACCAGTGGCAAAGCCCCGCGGCATTTTCGCTGTCCAGCCTCAGTTTAGATACTGTCAGCATAATTTCAGCCATACGGGAGCTTCTTTCCGGCACATTACAAAGCTCGGGCAGTAGTAGCCTGTTTTCCCCCTTGTCAAAGGTAATAAGATGCCGAATGTTAATGCTTTTGCAAAGGTTAACAAGGGCTGTGCTTTCGGGTTCCTGCAGTGGGGAGGTACCAAACACCTTTTCAATATCGGCACCCCTGGCATTAAGCGCAAAGGCAGAAAAATCCTTCCTTGCAAGCCTTAAAGCCGAAAATCGCATATTTCCAAGTGCTGTTTTGCCGCTTACCGCAATTTCACAGCCATCGGGATTAAGGCAGGGCACAACAATAAGCCCCCTGCCGCCAAGCGCCTTTTTAACCTTAAGCCCTTCAATAACGCCATCGGTGTTGTAGGCTTGGCTTAACTCCTTAAAAAAAGCGTATAGAAATGTAGAGGTAAAGTGTGAATTACCGTGAATACCGCCAACAAAAAGGGCGTATTCTTCGGCATGGCCCAGCATAAAGGCCGCAATTTCCCGCCCCATAACGCTTTTGCCAATGGTAACAGCCGAAACAAAGGGGAACTGTCTTGTAATTTTATAGCGATAACTCAGTGTATCAAAATAGTCATAAGGGTTAAGCTCTGGTAGGTCCATAATTTCACGCCATCCTAAATTTTTTATTTATAAATTATATGAAAAAGGAAAGCTATATATGAATTTAAAAGAAGAAAAGGTAAACTCCACAGTCCATTATAAGGGCAGGATTATTACCCTTTATAACGATGAAATAAAATTACCCGATGGCAACGCCGCATATAGGGAATATGTAAAGCATCCGGGCGGCGTTTGTGTTGTTCCGTTAAACTTTAACGGAGAGGTTATGCTGGTGCGCCAGTACCGTTATGTTTACGGCAAAGAGATTATAGAAATTCCTGCAGGTAAAAGGGATAGCCAAAGCGAAGATACCCTTGAGGGTGCTAAAAGGGAGCTTAAGGAAGAGCTTGGCATAGAGGCCGAAAACTTCTATTTCTTAGGCGAGCTTTACCCAACCCCCGGCTACACCGATGAGGTGCTTTATATGTATGCTGCAACAGGGCTTAACTTTGGCGATACAAACCCCGATGATGATGAATTCGTAGTCCCCGAAAAAATGCATATAGATACCCTTACCGAAAAGATAATGGCAGGGGATATAAAAGATGCCAAAACCGTAGCCGCTGTTTTAAAAACCAAAAGGCTCCTTGATAATAATACTATTTGCCTATAATAAAAAAATGTGATATATTTAACTTATAAAAATAAAAGAGGTGCATTTATGAAACTGAACTACAAAAAAGTTTTACTTGTTGGTATGGCCTTTTTCCTAATATCGGCATTTTGGCAAGCCTACGATGCAATTACACCCCTAATACTTACCAACCACTTCGGTCTGCCCCAGTCTGTTTCGGGTGCAGTAATGTCTATCGACAATGTCTTAGCAGTGTTTATGCTGCCCATCTTTGGCGCCTTGTCAGATAAAAAGCACACACGCTTCGGCAAGCGTACCCCGTTTATTTTCTTTGGCACAATAGCAGCGGTAATTTCCTTTATTTCGCTAACCTTTATCGATAACTATCAGTTAGCCCGCGTTATTAAAAACGGAATACCCGAGCTTGCCACCTCTACCGATGAAGCCACAAAGGAATTTGTGCGCCAGCAAACCCTAAAGCTCACTTTAGAAAATCCGTGGCCCATTATTGGCTTTATTGCAACTCTGCTTGTGGTGCTAATTTCAATGGCAACCTTCCGTTCACCTGCCGTTGCCCTAATGCCCGATGTAACTGTAAAGCCCCTGCGCTCAAAGGCAAACGCCATAATTAACCTTACAGGTACCGCAGGCGGAATTATAGTGCTTGTGCTGGGTATGGTTTTTGCAACCTCTAAAAATCTTTATATGAAATATACCGGCTATGTTGGTGCCGTTTGCGCTGTAATGCTGCTTGGCTTTATTCTTTTCCTCTTAACCGTTAAGGAAAAGAAATGGGCCAAGGAGATGGAGGAGGACACCATCAAATACGGCCTTGAAGATAAAACCGATGAACTCAAAGAGAATGGTAGTGGACTCACAAAGGCCGAGCTTAAATCTCTGCTTTTAATCCTAGCCTCGGTTGCCCTTTGGTATATCGGTTATAACTCTATTACAAGTAAGTATTCGGTTTATGCAACAACCGTTTTGGGCTTCGACTATAACTTTACCCTAATTGTAGCGCAGGCCGCCGCAATAGTTTCCTATATCCCCGTTGGTATAATTGCTTCCAAAATCGGCCGCAGAAAAACAATACTGGCAGGTGTGCTTATACTTGCCTCTGCTTTCTCTATTGGCTTCTTTATTACTCCCACAACACCCGAGATTATAATGTACCCTGTATTCGCCCTTGCAGGAATTGGCTGGGCAACCATTAACGTAAACTCCTTCCCCATGGTGGTAGAGCTTGCCAGAAGGGGAGACACCGGCAAATATACAGGCTACTATTATACCGCATCAATGGCAGCCCAAATTGTGGCCCCCATTCTTTCGGGCGTGCTTTACGATATAATCGGAATGAGATATGTCTTCTTCTCCTTCGGTGCACTCTTTGTGCTTGGTTCATTCGTTACAATGTTCTTTGTAAAGCATGGCGATTCAAAACCTATTCAAAGCAAAAGCAAGCTGGAACAGCTTGATGTAGATTAAAATACGAAAAGGCACCAATCTTCGGAGCGCTCCGAAGATTGGTGCCTTTTCTTTTAAAAAGTGAGGAATAAAAAATGAAGATAGATTAAATTAAAATTAGGGGTTGGTTTTGTATGTGCCCTCTGTAAAGGTTTGGCGGAAAAGGCGCTTTAGGGCTGCGAATACCTTTCTTTCGGTTTCGGCAAAGCGCTCCTCAAAAATAAGGCCGTATATAATAAAAGCAGCAACTGCAATTTCAAATAAAGTCTGTAAAACAAAGCGAATTTCCATAATTTCCTCCTACCGAACATTTGTTCGTTTTCTTTATTATAGCGTTAAAAAAGCCTTTTGTCAAGTGTTTTTTAACAATTTTTTTATCTTTAATTATATTATATGCGGCTCAGTGTCCCAAAAGAAGTACTTTGCTAGTTTTTTTGCAAAAAAAATAAAACTCCGCAAAAGCGGAGTTTTAAAAATATAATTATTCCTTTTCGCAGTAGATAACTGTTACATCGGGGTGCATCTGAAGAATAGAAGCGGGAACCTCAGGGGTAATGGGGCCAAAGAAAGCCTTTTCCATAATTTCCTTCTTCTTTGCTCCGTTAGCAATAAGAAGAACACGTCTAGCCTGCATAATGGAACCCATACCCATTGTGATTGCGGTTGTGGGAACCTCATCGCGTGAAGCAAAGAAACGGGAGTTTGCTTCTATAGTAGATTCGTGAAGCTTTACAAGGTGTGTTTCCTTTGTAAAGAAGCTGTCGGGCTCGTTAAAGCCGATGTGTCCGTCAAGACCAATACCAAGCAGCTGAATATCAATTCCGCCAAGAGCTTTAATGTGCTCGTCGTATGCTAAGCCTTCGGCAGCGGGGTCGGCAGCAAGGCCATTGGGAACAAAGGTGCGGCTTTTATCAATATTAACTCTATCGAAGAGGTTTTTGTTCATAAAGTAACGGTAGCTCTGGTCGTTATCGCCATCAAGTCCAACATACTCATCAAGGTTAACCGAGGTAACACGGCTGAAATCAAGCTCGCCGTTTTCGTACATTTCGGTAAGGCGGTCATAGGTTCCAACGGGGCTGGAGCCGGTAGCCAGGCCTAAAACGCAGTCGGGCTTCAGGGTTACAACCGAAGCAATGATTTGTGCAGCCTTGCGGCTGAGCTCTTTGTAAGAGTCAACAACAATATAATTCATAAGAACAACTCCTTAAATATATTTTTTAACAATATCCTTCATAACCGGCCATTTGCGGTTCATATCGCGCACCAGCTCAATTTGTGTGCGGGTACGGTCAAGGTTGTGGCCGGGATAGGTTGTTTTGAAATAAACATCTCCCTGCAAATAATCGGTTAAGAAGCGCATACCACATTCAATGGTCATCATTTTAGCGCCTTCGGGCAAAAGCATAATTTCATCAACGGTCAGCCCGCCTGCACAGCCCTTAAGGAAACCCTTGGTGTAAACCTCAAACAGCTTAAGGTCAAGGCTTACCTTAGATAAATCTCTTTCATCCTCGGCCGCGGTGTTTGCTCCAAAACGGATAGCATCGCCAAAATCGTTAACCGAAAATCCGGGCATAACGGTATCAAGGTCAATAACGCGAACAGCCTTTTTGGTTTTGGCATCAAGCATAACATTATTGGTTTTGGTGTCGTTATGTGTAACACGGATAGGAAGCTTTCCGGCCTTGTTGGCATCGAAAAGCACAGGGTAGAAAGCCTTTTCGCTAATAAAGAAATCAATTTCATTCCTAACATCGGCGGCTCTGCCCAGAACATCATCTTTTACAGCCTTTAAAAAGGTTTCAAAGCGAAGTGGAGTGTTGTGGAAATTTTCAATAGTCTCAAAAAGTGTGTCAACCGGGAAATCGGAAAGCTGGCGCTGGAAATTACCAAAGCCGAATGCACACTGTTCAAACTCCTCTAAGTGTTCAAAGCGTTCAAGGCAAACAACATCATCAAGAAAGTCCGACATTCTCCAGCAAACGCCCTCGCCATCAATATGATAATATTTACCATCCTTGGTGGGAATAAGGGTAATAACTGCCCTTGGGTCGTCTGTTTTGTTTTTAAGAAATGTGGTTATTTTATAAATGTTTTCAACAAGCTCGGGGCCGTTGGGGAATACATTTTTATTAATTGCCTGAAGCAGGTAACGGGTTACCTTTCCATCCTTTTTAGCATTAACAACAAAGGTATGGTTAACTAGACCGTTGCCGCAGGGGGAAATGGAGGTTGCTGTGCCTTCGGTACAGAAGTTAGCAACAATTTTATTTATATCAGCCATTTTTATACTCCCGAAAAGTTTTTGTATATCTTATATTTTAATGTAAAACAGCGGAAAAATCAACCCATATTTTGGTATTGTGTCTTTTTATGGCGGAAAGGCCAATATTTAATTCCTTTTTACAACAATATTTTGAGCTTTAACTATTGAATTTTCAGGGTATACACCTCTTAGTGCAGTAAGCGGATAAACCGAAGTGCTTTTACCAATAACCGTACCGGGGTTTATAACGCAACCGCAACCAATGTCGGCGCCATCGGCTAAAATTCCCCCAATTTTGCGAAGACCTGTTTTAATATCGGTCTGCCCGTGAATAACAACATTCTTGCCATCTGATTTTAAATTAGAGCAAATAGAACCTGCCCCCATATGGGCCTTATTTCCCAAAACGGAATCGCCCACATAATTATAGTGGGGAGCCTGCACCTTATCTAGCAAAATACAATTTTTGAATTCGCTTGAGTTACCTAAAACACAATTTTCGCCCGTTATTACGTTTCCGCGTATATATGCACCCGGGCGAATTTCGGTGCCGTGCCCTATAATTGCAGGAGATTCTATGGTTGCAGTATCCGCAATGCTTACATCTTTGCCAACAAAAACATTAGGTTTAATTTCTGTAAAACCATCAAGACCTTTTTCGCATAAAGATAAAATTAGGGAATTAATTTTATTAAGCATTTCCCAAGGGTATTCGCAGCTGTCAAAAAGCTCCTTTAAATAGGGTACTTCACAGTTATACAGTTCGCAGGTTTTTAGCTTATCACTCACTAAGGTGCCCTCTTTCTTTAATAACATTTGCTATCATATCGGCATATTTTTTACAAAGCTCATCGGTTTCGCATTCTACCATAACGCGTATAACCGGCTCGGTACCGCTTTCTCTAAGCAGGGCTCTGCCGTTGCCGCCTATCAGCTTTTCAACCTCTGCGAGCATACTTAGCACCTCGGCATCACGGGTTACCGCACCCTTATCCTTAACGCGCAGATTAACAAGATGCTGGGGGTAAAGCATAACAGGTTCAACCAGCTTGCTAAGCGACATTTTACGGTCGCACATTTCCTCTGCAATCATAATCGCTGTCAGCAGACCATCTCCTGTGGTGGCATACTTTTTAAGAATAATATGGCCGGACTGTTCTCCGCCAAGGCTGAAATCATTTTTTTGCATGGCTTCATACACAAAGCGGTCGCCAACCTTTGTCTGCAAACATTCAATACCTATTTTTTTAAGGGAAGCGAAAAATCCGCTGTTCGACATAACGGTAGCTACCACCGTGTTTCCGCTAAGCATATCGCGGGATTTAAGTCGGCTTGCCAGAAGATACATTATGCTGTCGCCATCAACAATTTTTCCGTTTTCATCCACCGCAATACAGCGGTCGGCATCGCCATCAAAGGCAAAGCCTACATCAAGATGCTGCTCCTTTACAAGGCTGCAAATCTTATCTAAATGTGTTGAGCCGTAACCGTTATTAACATTAAAGCCATCAGGCTCTGCGCCGATAACAACGGTTTGAGCGCCAAGTGCATCAAAAACAGATTTTGCAATCATCCAAGAGGCGCCGTTTGCGCAGTCAAGGCCTATACGAAGCTTTTTGTAGGAGTTTGATGCAACCGAGATTAGATAGCCCACATATCTGTTTCTGCCCGCAACATAGTCAACAATGCATCCAATGCGGTCTCTGTGCGCCAAAGGCAGGTCATCGCCCTGCACCCCTAAAGCAGCAAGGTCGCCATCAATATACGCCTCTATTAGCGCGGTTGTTTCATCATCCAGCTTTTCGCCGTATTTGTTAATAACCTTAATTCCGTTATCGTAAAATGGATTATGGGAAGCGGTAATCATAATTCCGCAGTCAAATTCATCTTGGCGGGTAACGTAAGAAACACTTGGCGTTGTGGTTACGTGAAGCATATAAGCATCTGCGCCCGAAGCGGTAATACCTGCAACAATTGAATATTCAAGCATATAGCTTGAACGGCGGGTGTCTTTTCCTATTACTATTCTGGGGCGGTATCCTGCACGGCTGCAGCCTGATAGAGAAGAGGAATAGTACCAACCTAAAAATCTTCCTATTTTATAGGCCTGCATAGAGGTAAGGTTAAGATTTGCTTCCCCTCTGAAGCCATCTGTACCAAAATATTTATTTTTAACCACAGCACCCTTTTGAGCACGGTTTATGGTAATTTTATCATACAGCAGTTGGTCTGTAGAAACACCGAACAGCTCGCAAAGCATTAAAATTTTGTCTATCTGGGGTTGGGCCAGGTCCATTTCCCATTTTGAAACAGATTGGCGCGAAACCGAAAGTTTATCTGCTAAAGCCTCTTGGGAAAGTTCGCAAGAACTGCGAAGCTGTGCTATTTTTTCGCCTATTGTCATAAAAAACCTCCTAAAAGTTTATATATTTGAAGCATATTCAATTTCAGGTACCATAATACATTCTAAAGCCGAAGAATTCAAGCAACAATGCTTTGCAAATTATGCAACTATTGGTTGCATAATTTTGTAAAATTGAATAAAAAACCAAAAAATCAAATAAAATCAAATGCCGCTTGTAAATAATTATTTGCAAAAATGTAGGGAAAATACAAAAAGACACTATCTGCTTGATAGTGTCTTTTAAAATTCAAATTAAAGTTTATTCTTCAATTCTCGATTTAAAATAGTGACCTATATCGGCAGTAAGGCGTAGGGCAGACAGCTGAAGCTCCTCGGTGGGGAAGTGGCGTTCAAAGGTGCCCGATTCAAAGGTAATATCGCCCTTATAGCCAATCTTTTTAAGGCTGTCCAGCATCTCTTCAAAGTTTACATTGCCAAGGTAGGGAATGGTGTGGGCATCACTTTGCGGATAAACATCGTGAATATGTAAAGCGGCAATTCTATCGGCCCCCATAATCTCAATGGCGCGCGCCACGCTTTCGCCCGTTAAAAGCAGGTGGCCAATGTCAAGACAACCCTTCATATAGGGGGAATCTATCATATCAATATATTCGGCAAATTCTTCCGCCCAAGAGCAGGTGCTTGGAATTATAACGTGGCTTACAGGCCTTACATTCCACATATTTTCGGTGTAAACCACAATGTTGAACTTTTCAGCATAAGGCATAAGGTCGCTGTAAAAGCGGTAGTTAATTTCTTTAAGCTCATCCTTATAGTAAGGGTGATACTTAAACTGCATTGGGTGAACAACAATACCCTTTGCCCCCATAATAGATGCAATTTCCATACTGCGAACAGTCTTTTTAAAAAGTTCGGTGTCTGGGGTGGCATCTCCATAGTGAGAACCAAAGGGCGCGTGGGATTGGTTGCAGGGGAGTCCAATCTTATCGGCAAACTCGCGAAGCTGATACGCCTGCTCACGGTAGTCATCACCGTTAAATCTCGACTCTATAATAATGTCGTCTGGTCCGTCAAGACCCAAATCAAATGCAGTAAATCCCGCTTTCTTTAAAAGCTCAATGTTTTTATCATAGCCAATTTTGTTTCTAAGTGCAGTATGGGTAGAAACTAACATTCAAACCACTCCTTTTAAGTGAATTATAGTATAAGAAGAATTAAAAGTAAAGAGGATTAACCTTCATTCTGCTTAAAATCTGCAACAAAAATTCCTAAATAAAAAACAACTATAAAAAGAAATTTGACCAAAGCCAAAAATGCAGTATATGCAAATTCGCCAGGAATTGAATTTATATATTCCATTCCGCCAAGTATAATACACTCATAAACCAACATAGCAAGAGAGGTTAATATATAACCGGCACTGCCGAGTTTTAACAAAAACGCTAGCTTAAACCCAAACAGCGTACCAATAAAACATAATATGTTAAAGAGCATAAGTACTACTGTGAAAACAAATATGACAACGGTGTTGTTTTCAAACAGCAAGTGCTGTGGAGTGCCTATTATAGAAACTAAAACACTGTAAATATTCTTTAATGCAATTATACCAAATGCGGTGGGGACAAACCATTTTTTATACTTTAAAGAATGGGGAAGCATAAAAAGAAATATTAAAATGGGCGGAATTAAGGGTAACAAATATGTTAACAAGGAATCGACAGCATACCTGAAATCAGAAAATAAGGTTAAATTAAAATCAAAATCCAAGGCAAGCGAAAAGGAGTAAAAGCCCATTAAGCAAAGTGCTATAATATTTTTCTTTGAAAGACAGTTCATAAAAACACTCCGATTCTTAGTGTACATATTTAGAAAAGAAAATATTTGCTATTGCCACAAAAAGTGAATTGCCGCCTATTCTGTAAAAAAATGCATTTTCACTGCAAACATGCAAAAAGACTTCTTTTATTGCCTTAAAGAACAGCAGTATTTTGGTTATACCGCTTGAATCTTCGGTAAAATAGGTTACGGCAGGTGTAATAAGCGGAACAAACTGAATGCCTAAAAATATAACCATAACCAAAAACACAAGCAAAAGACAGTTGTTTGTATAATATATTGGAGTTTTTTCATATTCGCAATGCTCACCGATTATTTTTTCAATAAGCTTTTTGCCAAGACCCCATATAAACGTTAATATAAATACTCCGACCAAAACCGTCAGACCTAAATCTAAAATTTCACCAATAAAATCAATAATATTGGTTAAGAATGGTATTTTACCTAAAAAATAATATATAACCGTTAAAATCAAATCAAACAGGTACATAGCGGCTAAAGAGAGTAAGGTGGTAATTACTGCTATTGGCCAGGTTAATACTTTTTTCATACAAATTCTCCCAAAATAAAAATGTGCTATCAAAATGATAGCACATTTTCTTTTGGATTTCAATTAACATCAGAATTATTCCTTTTCAAAGGCATCCTTGCCAAGCGAGCACACGGGGCAAACCCAGTCTTCGGGAACATTTTCCCAAGGTGTGCCGGGGGCTACTCCGTTATCGGGGTCACCCAGCTCGGGGTCGTAAACATAGCCGCAAGGGCAAACATATTTATCCATAGTAATCCTCCTTTATTGGTTTTTAGTATTTTGTATCAAAAATTCTGAATTATACTTTTCGGTAAAGGCCGCGTGAAAACGCGGCCCCACCTTAGGTTTTACATGAACAAGCAATCGCTTGCTGTTTGTTATTTAAAATATCTTGCGAGAAGTCCCTCAAATGCCTTGCCGTGGCGGGCTTCATCACGTGCCATTTCATGAACGGTATCGTGGATAGCATCAAGACCAAGCTCTTTAGCAAGTTTAGCAAGCTCAAACTTGCCCATAGTAGCGCCGTTTTCGGCATCTACGCGCATTTCAAGGTTCTTTTTGGTAGAATCGGTAAGAACTTCGCCTAAAAGCTCAGCAAACTTTGCAGCATGCTCTGCCTCTTCGTATGCTGCCTTTTCCCAGTAAAGGCCAATTTCGGGGTAACCCTCACGGTGTGCAACGCGTGCCATTGCAAGGTACATACCAACCTCACTGCATTCGCCCTCAAAGTTACAACGAAGGCCCTCAATAATTCTTTCATCAACGCCCTTGGCAACGCCTACAATATGCTCAGCAGCCCAAACCTTTTCTTCAGCCTGCTCCTTGAATTTTTCGGCCTTAACCTTACAAATGGGGCAAAACTCAGGTGCGCTGTCGCCCTCGTGAACATATCCGCATACAGTACAAACAAACTTTTTCATTTTATTTCCTCCAAAAATTAATTTTAAATTAGTTTCTGCCTTTAAGGCATTCTTTGCATATACCTGTTAAAGTATATGTAACAGTGTGAACCTCATAACCTTGATTTTCTTCGGCCTTTTTTAGAATATCGCCCGGGTCGAAGGGAATATCGGAAATTGATTCACAGCTTTTACAGTAAAAATGACTGTGGGGGGTTGTGTCGCCATCGAAATGCTCTCGATTGTCGCCAACCGGCACCTTAACAATAATGCCTTCTTTTTCAAGAGCCGCAAGATTTCGGTATACAGTACCAAGTGAAATATTAGGTATTTGTATTCGCACTCGGTCGTAAATCCAGGCGGCCGATGGATGAGAAGTAGTGCTTTTAAGAACATTTACAATAGCTTCTCGTTGCCTTGAATAATTCACTGAATCACAGCTCCTTTCAAAATCAGTAATCTTTACTACTTTTATTATAACGTAATTTTTTCATTTGTCAAGTTTTTTATTTGATTTTTTTTAAAAAAAGTATATAATGGTTTTATACAGTAAAAAATTATGAAAGGGAGGCATATATATAATGAAAGAACAACGCATTTCGGCTTCTGTTATAAAAAGGCTTCCTCGTTATTATCGTTTTTTGGGAGAGCTTAAAAAACAGGGAATAACAAGAATCTCATCGGGCGAGCTTGCCACCAAAATGAAATTAACCGCAAGCCAAATCAGGCAGGACCTTAACCATTTCGGCGGCTTCGGTCAGCAGGGGTACGGCTATAATGTTGAACTGCTGTACGATGAAATCGGCGAGATATTGGGTCTAAGCTCCCTAACCTCGGCCATAATGCTGGGCATAGGTAAGCTTGGCGTGGTGGTTGCCGAGAATATGGATTTTAAAAAGCAGGGCTTCAGGTTAATAGGCGCTTTCGATGTAAGCGAAGCTGTTATAGGCAAAACAGTTGCAGGTATCGAGGTGCAGAATTTATCAAAGCTAGAGGAGTTTTGCAAAAAATATAAGCCCAAGGCTGCGTTTATGTGCGTGCCCTCCTCGGCCGCGCCCGAGCTTGCCAATAAGCTTATTGATTTAGGGGTAGTCGGCTTCTGGAACTTCTCTCATTACGATATCGGAATCAATCACCCCGAGGTTTTCGTTGAAAATGTCCATTTTGGCGATACCTTAATGCGCCTCTCTTATAAAATTAAAAACTCATAAAAGGTTAAATCACCGCAAATACTAATTGCGGTGATTTTTTATGTTTATAACGGTGTATCGCACCATAATATTATATATTGTAGTAATTATCAGCATACGGCTTATGGGTAAGCGGCAAATAGGGGATATGCAACCAAGCGAGCTTGTAATAACCCTGCTTATTTCGGAAATTGCCGCAATGCCGCTTCAGGATACAGACCAACCCATACTTTTCGGCGTTTCGGCCATCTTTACAATAGTGGTAATTGAAATATTGGTGTCGATTTTAGCGCTCAAAAGCTTTTTTGTACGAAAAATGCTTTCGGGCAAGAGCGCCATTTTAATAAAGGATGGCATTATAGACCAAAAAGAACTTAAAAAGGTAAGAATGACCGTGCTCGACCTTGTGGAAATGCTTCGCGGTCAACAGGTGTTCGATATTGCCACCGTTTCCTTCGCGGTGCTGGAAACGGGCGGAAGCCTCAGCGTTCTGCTTAAAAGCAAGGAGCAGCCCGCAACCGTGGGGGACCTAAAGGTACAAAAAGGGCCTGCCGAGCTGCCGCTACCCGTTATAAGCGATGGAAAAATCCTTGCCGAATCACTAAAAGCTTTGGGTATAGATGAGGGCACAGTTACAGTTAAGCTTGCCAAAAGGGGCATAAAACCCAAAAATGTATTCTTAATGACTCTGGACAGCGCAGGCAAAGCCGAAATAGTTAAAAAGGAGAGCATATTATAATGAAGAGGTTAGTATTAAGCCTTGTGCTTTTGGGTGTGGTTCTTCTTGTTTGCTATTATGGGGTTAGCTTTGTAACCTCCACCTATAAGGAAATAACAAACCAGCTGGACCTTGGAACGGAATATGCAAAAAATGAAAATTTCAAAGCCGCACAGGAGCATATAAAAAAGGCCGAAAAACTGTACACAAGCCGTGAACAGTTTATGGCGGCCTTTGTAAACCACGGAATATTAGATGAAATAGGTCAAACCATTTCGGGGGTGGCACCCCTTGCTAATAAAGACAGTCTGCCTGAATTCTTCAGCCTTATGAGCGAGGCAAAAACGGCCCTTGCTCACCTTAGAAACGACCATATATTCTTAATAGGAAACCTTTTCTAGGGTAGGGCAAATAGAGCTAACCGCGTTCCCACCATTCCTTACAGTCGCACTTTTCGGGGAAATCCTCGCTCCAGCCAATAAGACACTCGGTAAGCGCACCTATTTTAAGGGTTTCGGGTAATATGGCCGAGCGCAGCATAATATCGTTTGGAAAAAGCTTTTTGCAAAGCTTGTATCTTTTCTTGTAAATGCCCTTGTAATCGTAAAGGTCGGTAGCGCCAAAAAGGTGCAAAAGCTCGTGCAGTATGGCCGAGCCAATGTAATCCTTGCCATCTTGGCTTTTGGAAAAGGTTACTACAAATTCTATTGAATCGGTACTGTCAAAGGTGGCGTCGTAAACAGCATAGGCGCGGCCCGGCTTATTGAAGGCAAGCACATAGGCTATTTGCTCAACCCCAAGGTTATATTTCAGCATTTTATGCATAAGGGCAGAATCGGTAAATCCAAGAGTTTTTGCCGCCTGCTCTAAAATATCGGGGTTGTTAAAGCCCTGTGCAGTGTCAACAATACCGTTATAACGCGGCTGAGTTTTAAGGTCCTGTCGGGTGGTGTACTGTCCGCTTTGAAGATTTAATGCAATACCACGTTTTTCGGCCTGGCTGGATAAATAGTTAATTGAAGGGAAGTAGCGCTTATCATAAAAGGCAGAGCGAGCCTCATCGGTCCAGCTGCTTTCATCATCATCCATAAAAATAACAAGGGTGTAAACCTCGCCTATAAGCTTTTTGCAAACGCCAATGTCAACAAAACCGTAGTCCCGAATACTATGCGCATATTTAAATTCATAGGGGGCAGAGCTTGTTTTTTTGCCGCCACACCCCGAAAAAAGCATCAAAACAGAAAGAAAAATGCAAATAGTTTTTACAAAAAAACCACCGATTTTTTGCATAAAACTCGCAAGCCTCCTTCCTTAATGCGTGTTATTATGTAAACCAAGTCAACCTAAGCGTTGTGGATAACTTCGTTAAGAATGTTAATAACTTTTTTTACGAAATTAAATAAAATAATGAAAAAATGTCGAAAAATGGGGGTTTTCGGGGTAAAAAATAAAAAACAAATTAAGTTATTAACTTTTTTCAACAACTTATTAACACTTTTACACACAGGCTGCTGAATAAAATAAAAAACATTATGGCACCCAGTTTTTTATGCATACTAATTTTAATATACAAGCGGCGCAAAGTCAATACAGATAAAATTTTTAAAAAAAGTGTT
>JAGBGJ010000070.1 GCA_017936045.1 Clostridia bacterium | reverse complement strand
CGAGCACTGTATTTTTATCTATACAGTAGGCAACAAGGGTGCCCGAAATTTTATAGGCTGTTCTGAACGGCACGCCCTTTTTGGTTAAATAGTCGGCCACATCGGTGGCATTTATAAAGCCCTTTGCGGCGGCCTGCAGCATATTCTCTTTAATGACTGTCATTGTGGAAAGCATTGGGGTAAAAATTGAAACACACTGCTTTACGGTATCGAAGGAATCGAATATAGCCTCTTTATCCTCCTGCATATCCTTGTTATATGCAAGGGGTAAGCCCTTAAGCATTGTAAGCAGGGTTACAAGGTTTCCGTAAACGCGGCCTGTTTTACCGCGCACAAGCTCGGCTATATCGGGGTTCTTCTTTTGGGGCATTATGGATGAGCCTGTTGAATAGGCATCATCAAGCTCAATAAACTTGAACTCCCAGCTGGACCAAAGAATGATTTCCTCGCTAAAGCGGGAAAGGTGCATCATAACAAGGGAAATTGCCGAGGCAAGCTCAACAGTAAAATCGCGGTCGGACACACCATCAAGACTGTTTTCGCAAAGGCCTGCCATACCCAGAGTGTTTGCCACTGCCATACGGTCGGTGGGGTAGGTTGTGCCTGCCAGTGCACAGGAGCCGAGTGGCGAAAAATTCATTCTTGCCGCCGCATCTTCTACCCTTGCAATATCGCGCAGGAACATTTGGGCATAGGCCATTAGATGGTGGCCAAAGGTTATGGGCTGTGCCCTTTGCAGGTGGGTATAGCCCGGCATTACGGTTGCCTTATGTTCTTCGGCTTTGTCTACTATTACGGCGATTAGTTCTTTAAGCAGGGAAACAAGCTCGCCCGCTTCATCCCTTAAATGGAGGCGGATATCTAATGCCACCTGGTCGTTACGGCTGCGTGCTGTGTGAAGCTTTTTACCTGTATCGCCAATTCTTTTGGTAAGCTCGGCCTCAACAAACATATGTATATCTTCGGCTGTCATATCAAACTGCAGCGCACCCGAATCAAGGTCGGCCAGAATTTGCTCTAACCCCGAAATAATTTTATCGGCATCATCCTTACCTATTATGCCCTGCGCGCCAAGCATTGCGGCATGGGCCATAGAGCCGCAAATGTCGCTGCGGTACATACGGCAGTCTACCCTTATGGATGAATTAAAGTCATTAACATCGGAATCAAGCTGCTTTTTAAAGCGGCCTGCCCACATTTTTTCGCTCATTAGTAAAACTCCTAAAATTGATATGCTAGTATTATACTGTAAGTCTTTATTAAAGTAAAGCATAAAAATAGCCGACAGCAAAACTGTCGGCAAAAATTATAGAAAATCTCTTATATCAATGGCCAGTCGTTCTTCTAAATTGATAAGCCTTTTGCAAATATCCTTGGAAACCTCATCGGCCGCTTCATACTGATTAAGATAGCGGTTAAGGGATTTAACCCCCATATTACAGCCATCGGTCATAAGGTCGGCCACCATACTGTCGGAGTCATCGGTGGCAAGCTTTAAGTTGGTCTTCATCCAGCTCATACCCTTTGCAATGGGGTTTGGGTCCTTACCGTCATCGCGGTATTTATCAAGCAAATTATCAATTTCAAGGGACAGCTTTTCGTGTTCATCCTTACATTTATTAAGGCGGTCGAGCAGGGCTTTAGATTTTACGTGAGGCATAACATCATCTATAGATGCGACCCCCATTTTTACCCCTGCATCACATTCGCGAAGTAATTTTAAGGTATCTTGTTCTATCATATTATCTTCCTTTCGGTTTTGATATTGACAGAATAAGTATTACCGTTTTTGTTGTTTTTATGCCTCGAAAATATCGGAAAATTCTTTAGAAAGCGCCATTGAGGTATAATCCTCGGTGGAAATTATAACGTGGTCAAGCAGTTGAACCGATATGGTATCAAGCGCTTCTTTAAGCATTTTTGTGACGGTTACATCCTGCGGGGAAGGCAGGGCCACTCCACCGGGGTGATTGTGGGCGATAACAACGGCCGAAGCGTTGCTTTTTATAGCCTTGGCTACAACATCGCGTACGCTAAGCCCAACGCTATCCACACTGCCCACCATTAATATCTGAAAAGACAGCACCTTGCCGAGCCTATCAAGGCAAAGAAGAGACAGGCACTCTTTATTAATTGCAAAATATTTTCCGAAAAGGTACTCCCCTATTTCGGTGTGATTTTTAAGCACATTATTAAAATCGTACTTTTCAAGGGTATAGGTTCTCATTAGCGGGAGCATAAGCTTTATCAGGCTGGCGGCATTACGGGTAATGCCCGAAATTTTAACTATATCTTCAATGTCGGCCTCTAAAACACCTGCAAAGCTGCCAAATGAGTTTATAAGTTCCTTTGCCATTTTTGAGGTATCCCTTTGGGGTATGCCATAGAACAGCAGCATTTCAAGCAACTTTTCGGGGGATTTTAAGTCGGTTATTTCGGCCGATACTATTTGCTCTTTAAGCCTGTTTCTATGCCCTGCGTGAATATTTTCAGACATTTTTATTGCTCCTTCTTCCAAAAGCAAGAATTTTATGCTACAATGTATTTAATCTTAACAATGGAGATTTGTATGAAAAGTTTTATCGTTGGTAAAAACGACGCAGGAAGGCGCCTTGATAAATTTATAAGGCAGGCAATGCCAACGCTACCCACCTCGCTTATGTACAGGTATATTCGTACCAAGCATATTAAGGTGAACCGTAAAAAGGCCGAAATTTCCACAAAGCTTTGCGAGGGCGATGTTATTGAGGCCTATATCCCCGATGAGTTTTTTGCGGCGGCCAAGCCTAAATACGAGTTTCTTTCTGCCCCGACTAACCTTGATATTGTTTACGAGGATGAGAATATTCTGCTTGTAGACAAAAAACAAGGGGTGCTTGTACACCCCGATGATAAAGAATACCGTGATACCCTTATCGGCCGAATTCAGCACTACTTATATGACAAGGGAGAATTTGACCCCGAAGCCGAAAACGGTTTTGCGCCCTCCCTTGCCAACCGAATTGACCGAGGCACGGGCGGTATTGTTATTGCGGCAAAAAATGCCGAAAGCCTTAGAATTTTGTGCGATAAAATTAAAGAGCGGGAAATAGACAAGCAGTACCTTGCCGTTGTTCACGGTACACCTGCCAAAAAAGAGGCCACCCTTGAGGGCTTTTTGGAAAAGAACGAAAGCAAAAACAAGGTTTACCTTAAAGCCACCCGCGAGGGAGATGCGCTGTCTATAAAAACGCGGTACCGCGTTTTAGCCAGCAAAAATAATTTATCGCTTATTGAGGTTGACCTGCTTACAGGCCGCACCCACCAGATAAGGGCCCATATGGCATCTATTGGCCACCCGCTGCTTGGCGATGGAAAATACGGCAAGCTTGCGGCCGATAAAAAGCTGGGCTTTACCCGACAGGCGCTTTACTCCTACAAGCTGACCTTCAACTTTAAGGGTGATGGTGGGATTTTGGAATACCTAAACGGCAAAACCTTTAAAGTTAAAAAAGTATGGTTTGCCGAAGAATTATTTAATTTTAAAGGCTAATATGAACCTCTTTGCCCCCTACGGTGTAGGGGGTTAATTTTACCCCTGCGGCCTTAAACATCATTTTAGATGCCACAACCGAGGCCGAATCGGCATATTTATCGCAAGCATAGATAATTTCCTTTATACCTGCCTGAATAATTGCCTTGGCACATTCGTTACAGGGGAAAAGGGTTGCGTAAATGCGGCTTCCCTCTAACGAGCCGCCGCGGTAGTTAAGAATGGCGTTAAGCTCGGCATGGCAAACAAAGAAATACTTGGTTTCAAGCTGTCCGCCCTCGCGGTCCCAGGGGAATTCATCATCTGAGCAGGCCTTGGGCATTCCGTTATAGCCTACCGACATAATTTTATTATTGTCATCTACAATGCAGGCGCCAACCTGGGTTGATGGGTCTTTACTGCGGCGGGCCGAAAGCTCGGCAATGCCCATAAAATATTCATCCCAGGAAAGATAGTCTTGTCTTTTCATATTACACCTCTAAAGTTTATTTATAATTGCGAATATATCGTTCGGTGCTGCAGCAAAATGCTCGGCTCCGTTTTCTTTTAGCTCTTGTTTTTCCCTAAAGCCCCAAAGGACTCCTATTGGGGTGGTTTGGGAATTAAGGGCGGTTTTAATATCTACGCCCGAATCCCCAATAAAGACCGTTTCGGTATTACTTACACCAAAGTGCTGCATAATTTCGTTTACCGAAAACGGGTCGGGCTTTAGCGGTCTTCCATCACTTTTGCCGATTACAAGCGAAAAAGTGCTGCCAAAAATCTTTTCTATAACCTTTACTGCCATATCGTGGGCCTTGTTGGTGCAAACTGCAATATGTATTCCGTTATTCTTTAGTTTTTGGAGCAGTTCGGGGATGCCGCTGTAGGCGTAGGTTTTATCGGCAAAGTGGTCTTTATAATAGTCCAGCATTATGGCCTTGGCCTTTTCTACCTCGGCATCACTTTTTTTATCTTCCGGCAGGGCGCGGTATATAAGGTTTGGTATGCCGCTACCTACCATATATTTATAGGCCTGCACCGTGTGGGTTGGATAGCCCAGGGTGCTAAGCGATATGTTTACTGCATTAGCCAGGTCTTCGATAGTATCGCACAAGGTTCCGTCTAAATCGAAAATGGCAAGTTTTATAGGCACATTTATCTCTCCTTTACAGGCATTTTATCATAAACTTTGTGCTTTTACAATAAATATATAATTTTTTTAAAAAAATACTTGCAAAATGAACGGCTTTTTGATATTATATATTTTGCTATTGATTAGAACCAAGATTAAGGAGGTGCAGTATTCATGGCAAAATGTGATATCTGCAGCAAAGAAATTGCTTTCGGCATTAAGGTTTCTCACTCACACAGACGCACAAACAGAACTTGGAAGCCCAATGTTGTAAAGGTTAAGGCCATCGTTAACGGCACACCCCGTCGTGTTAATGTATGTACTCGTTGCCTTCGTTCCGGCAAGGTTGTACGCGCTATCTAATTAGTGACGGAAAAGAGCAATAACTTAAAACCCGAAGACTTTTGTCTTCGGGTTTTTGCTTTTTATTCTTCTTTAAAAGGTCTTAGCACAAGCGTTTTTACAATATCCTCTACGGGATAGCTTTCATAAAGAAGCTTATGGCAAAGCTCAATTATAGGTGTGTTTACATTGTATTTTTGCGCCAAGCTATATGCAGCCTTGCAGGCAAAGTAGCCCTCTACCGTACCAACCGTTTTAAGAGCTTCTTCCACAGCGTAGCCTGAGCCGACCAGTTTCCCAAATCGGTTATTTCTGCTGTGAGGGGAAGTGCAGGTAACAATTAAGTCCCCCATTCCCGTAAGCCCCGAAAAGGTGGCTGCCTTAGCGCCAAGCTTTTCGCCAAGTCGGGCCATTTCAACAAGGCCACGCGTAATAAGCGCAGCCTTGGAATTATCTCCAAGCCCCATTCCATCGCAAACTCCTGCCGCAACGGCAATAACATTTTTAAGGGCGCCGCCCAGTTCAACACCAATTATATCGGGGTTAGTGTATACCCTTAGAAAATCGTTTGAAAAGGTTTGCTGCACAGTTTTGCAGGCCGCATCACTTTTACCCGAGGCGGTTAGCATTGTGGGAATTTTCCTTGCAACCTCTTCGGCATGGGAGGGACCCGACAAAACAACTATATCCCATTTAGGCAGTTCGCTTTCTATTACCTCGCTAAGCCGCATAAGGCTATCGTTTTCGAAGCCCTTTGCAACATTAACGAGTATTCCGCTTTTTCCTATTGAGCGGAGTTTTTGTGCCGTTTGCCTTACCGCAAAGGATGGAGTTGCAATAACCGTTATATCATCTTTTTCTACGGTCGATAAATCAGAGGTTATATTGATGCTTTGCGGAATAACAATTCCGCTAAGCAGTTTTTCGTTAGTTCTTTTTTGAATAAGAGAATTTACCTCATCTTCAAAAGGAGACCAAACTGAAACCGAATGTCCGTTTATATCAAGTGTTAAAGCCAAGGCCAAGCCCCAGCCTCCTGCACCAAGTACTGTAATCTTCATAGCTAATTTTTCCTTGAAGAAATCTTCTTTTCTTCGCCTTTTGCCAGTCTTACTATATTATCCTTATGTTTAATAAAGACAATAAAGCCTGCTATAAGGGACATTACAATTATTGGAACTATATTATAGTCTACATTCGCTAAGAACTGATATGCTATGGATACCCCCACAACAATTACGGTTGCCAAAAGGGAGCTTAGCGATACTATTTTTGAAGTTATAAGGCATATGGCAAAGCCGGTAAGCCCTAAAATAATTGCTATGGGGCAACAAATTGCAAAGGTGCCCACGCTGCAGGCAACATCCTTACCACCCTTAAAGCCAAAAAAGACAGGGTAAATATGGCCAAGCATTACGCCAATACAGCAAAGATAGGCGCCGTACTGTGGGTGAAACAGTCCGTTCGCGGTGGTGGCAAACAAATATGTAAATACCGCTTTGCCCACGCTGCAGGCAACAAAGCCCTTTAGGGCATCGCAAACAAAGGTGAGTATACCAGCGCGCTTGCCAACGGTACGAAGTGTGTTGGTGGCGCCTGCGTTTCCGCTTCCCGCTTCCCTAACATCTTTTCCTGTGAAAAGCTTAGAAAAAATTACAGCGAAGTTTACCGAACCTATTAAATAGGCTGCAATAAAGGCCATAACAGCTATAGCAATATATTTTGTCATTTGTTATTTGTCTCCTCTTTCTCTTATAACAAATCGAATGGGTGTGCCTTCAAGGCCGAAGGTTGCGCGTATTTGATTTTCCAAATAGCGCTGATATGAAAAATGAAACAGCTCTGCCCTGTTGCAAAAGCAAACAAAGGTTGGCGGCTTTGTGGAAGCCTGAGTCATATAGAAAATTTTAAGGCGCTTGCCTTTATCAGAGGGGGGCTGTACACGCGCGGTTGCTTCGGCAAGAATATCGTTAAGCTTACCGGTAGAAATGCGCATTGTGTTTTGGGTGTGGACATACTTAATAAGCTCGAACAGCCTATCAAGGCGCTGACCTGTTTTTGCCGAAATAAATATAATGGGAGCAAAGGACATAAAGGAAAAGTCGGTCATCAGCTTTTTGCGGTAGGCATCCATTGTTCTGCCATCTTTTTCTACTATATCCCACTTGTTAACGGCGATAATACAAGCTTTGCCCTGTTCGAGTGCCAAGCCTGCAACCTTAGAGTCCTGCTCGGTAAAGCCATCTACACCATCTAGCATAATAACACAAACATCGCTGCGCTCTATTGCCATTTTGGCGCGCAGCACGCTGTATTTTTCCAGCTTATCATCGACCTTGCTTTTGCGGCGGAGGCCTGCGGTATCGGTAAAGTTGAATTTGCCGAACTTGTTTTCCACCAAGGTATCAATGGCATCACGGGTGGTGCCCGCAATATCGGATACTATGGAGCGCTCCTCCCCTGTTACGGCATTGACAAGCGAGGATTTACCTGCATTTGGTTTGCCTATTACTGCAACATTTATAATTTCGCTTTCAAACTCATCTTCCTCTTCTTCGGGAAGGTGTTTTATAACCTCATCTAAAAGGTCTCCCGTGCCGTGACCGTGAACCGAAGAAACGGCTACAGGGTCGCCAAGGCCAAGGTTATAGAATTCGTAAAACTCAAGCGGAATGTTACCGATGTTATCGCACTTGTTCACACAAAGGATAACCGGCTTGCCGCTTTTTTGAAGCATTGCGGCAACATCTGAATCGGCGGCGGTTACACCGCATTTGATGTCAACTACAAATATGATAACATTTGCCATTTCAATGGCAAGCTCGGCTTGGGAACGCATACCTGCCAAGATAACATCATCGGTTCCCTGCTCGATACCGCCGGTATCAATAAGCATCATTTTACGGCCACACCATTCGGCATCCCCATATATTCTATCACGGGTTACACCGGGGGTATCGTCGACTATTGACACACGTTTTCCTATTAATTTGTTAAAAAGTGTCGACTTACCGACATTTGGGCGGCCAACTACCGCAACAACCGGTTTTGCCATAAGTTCACCTCATTTATTCGGCCAAAGAACAAATAAAAGAATAGCCATCGGGTTCGGTTATTTTAACCGTAACGCCAAGCTGTCTTTCAAGCTCTTCCACCGATACATCATCTAAAAATAAATCTCTTTCAAAGCGGAGCATATTTGAAGGGATAAGCAAATAGTCGCCCAAAGGCTTACCTTTAAGCTGTGCTATTATATCTTGCCCCGTTATAAGGCCCGCAACAGTGATTTTTTCACCAAAGAAGTTGTTTTCGATTTTTACTACTTCACACTCTAAATTATGCCAAATTGAAGCCGCCTTGTCAACAGTTGCCTTTAAAAGCGGAAAAGCCGCAACGCCTGTAACACAGGTAACCTTGCGAGGAGTGCTTGGCACTTCTATATTGGCCAAAGCCTCTGCCGCATCGTGCTGAAAAAGGCTCCACATACCAACACCATTATCAAGCTGGGGAAAATCGCCGTACTCCTTGAAATCGGGCATTGGGATTTCGGCTTTAAGATAAAATTCATCTGCCGCGTAAACTAAGCGGTTGCCGTATTTTTGTTTGTTTTCTTTTGCGATTTCCTCGGTAATGCTTATAACCTCGGCCGCGGTTTGCTTATTAAAGGGTTCAATTTCGGCAAGTCCTTCACGGAATTTGGTTAGGCCTACCGGCACCGAAGCAATACATTCTACATTTTTATAGCAAGATAAATCACGAAGGCTGCGCCTGAGCTCATCCCCATCGTTATAACCGGGGACCAAAACAAGCTGAAAGTTAAGGCGAATGCCTGCATCATCGAATCTTTTTATAATGCCGAGGGTATCCCCTGCAAAGCGATTGTTCATCATTTTACAGCGTAGCTCACGATTAGTTGTGTGCACCGAGATATTAACAGGGCTTATGTGCATTTTTATAATGCGCTCTACCTCGTGCTCGGTAAGGTTTGTTAGTGTAATATAGTTTCCAAAAAGGAAAGAAAGGCGAGAATCATCATCCTTAAAATAAAGGGTGTCCCTCATGCCCTTTGGCAGCTGGTCGATAAAGCAGAAAATACATTTATTTTTGCAGGAATGCTGTGCATCCATAAGGTAGGAATCGAAGGTAAGGCCAAGCTCGCTGTCTTCGCTCTTCTTAATTTTAAACACCTTTTGCTTTTGGCCGCGAAGAACGGTAACCTCCAGCTGAGTTTCGCCCTGATAAAAACGGTAATCCAGCACATCGACAATTTCGTTGCCGTTGATTTTAAGCAGGGTATCCCCTGCCTTAATTCTTTTTTTAGCCGCAGGACTTTTCTTTTCTACCCCGCATATTTTTACTGCCATATATTACACCTCCAAAACAAAAAAATAGAGAAGGAAACTATTTCCTCCTCTACTTAAAAAATTAGTCTTCAACCTTAATAACTTCGCGACCGTTATAGGTTCCGCAAGCGGGGCAAAGTCTGTGAGGACGCTTATATTCGCCGCAACGTTCGCATTTTACAAGGGTAGGAGCGGTAAGCTTCCAAAGGTTATTACGTCTTTTGTCTCTTCTTGCTTTTGATGTTTTTCTCTTCGGTACTGCCATTTCAGAACCTCCTTAAACTTTTTAATTTGATAGTTGGTAGATTAATCATTAAGCAGTTCTGCTAACGCGGCAAGCCTTGGGTCAATTTCACGAACACAGCAACCGCAGTCGCCCTCGTTCAAATTTTTACCACAGGTTGGGCACAGTCCCTTGCAATCTTCCTTACACAAAACCTTTGTGGGCAGGTTCATTACAATGTCGGGATAACAGAAGTCTTCAAGGTTAAGCTGCATATCGGGTACAACCGCAATATCATCGTTTTCCTCGTTTTCAAGGCTTACGACTATTACACGGTTAATTGGCACCACATAATTTTTGACCGTTTCTTTAAGGCAACGGTCGCAATTAGCGATATACTCAACCTTGCAACTGAGCTGAGACTGAACAATACCTGCACGGCTGACAATTTTTCCGTTAATTGCCACGGGAGCATGAAACGGTTTGACGCCAAGGAATTCAAATTCAGACAAATCCATTTCAAAATCTACCGACAGACTTTCTCTGCTGCCCGCAAATAAAGGCTTCAAATCAAGAAGCATATTCTCACCTCAATTGTAACAGTGTATATTATATATAAAGCGTTTGGCTTTGTCAAGTGTTTTTTAAACATAAAAAATGGGGTAGTCGCCTACCCCATTTCATATTAGGTTATATTTTTTCGGCAAGTTCGAAAACTGCGGCAGGAAGGTCTGCTTCATCGCAAGAAACAGTGAAAACAAATTCAATATCTTTATTTGCAGCAATTCTTTTAAAGAAGTTTTCAATTCCATCGAGTCCGCCACCGATTTTCTTAGTAGCATCTCCGAAAATGTGGGTAATATCGTAGTTGCTTGCAGCTATTCCGCAGAGCATGGCATAATATTCATCGTAACCGGAAATTCCGTAACTCTCAACATCTATAAGGCGTGCTTCTCTTGCAACGCTTAAGGTGAGGTTATCGCCTTTTTCAACACAAACAACGCTACCGGGGCTGCTTTTTGCTGCAGTGTTTACTAAGTCGATGAGTTTCTTTGTTTTGCCTGAACCTTTGTTTCCGATAATAAGTTTAATCATATTATCCGCTCCTTTTCTATATATACCGCCGAGGCGGTTATTTTTTTATTTTGAAAGGCGAGCCTCGAGCTCTGCCTTTGCGGCTTCATAGCCGGGTTTGCCGAGAAGGGCAAACATATTCTTCTTATAGCTTTCTACACCGGGTTGGTCGAAGGGGTTAACGCCAAGCATATAGCCCGAAATTCCGCAAGCCTTTTCAAAGAAGTAGATAAGGCGACCGAGGTTTTCTTCATCGGCTTTATCTACATTGATAACAAGGTTGGGAACCTGACCATCGGTATGGGCGAGGATAGTACCCTCGAAAGCCTTTGCATTTACAAAGGAAAGGGGCTTTCCTGCAAGGAAGTTTAGGCCATCGCCATCGTCCTCTTCCTTTTCGATAACTATATCGTTTCCACATTCGCCGATGGTTACAACAGTTTCGAAAAGAATACGGCTACCATCTTGAACATATTGACCCATTGAGTGAAGGTCGGTAGAGAAAACGGCCGATGCGGGGAAGATACCCTTGTGGTCCTTACCTTCGCTTTCGCCAAAGAGCTGTTTAAACCATTCGGCCATCATTGTAAAGCGGGGTTCGTAGGAAACCAGCATTTCAACCGATTTACCCTTGCGGTAGAATGCATTGCGAAGGGCAGCGTATGCATAGCAAGCATTGTTTTCAATACCCTCTACAGCATAGTCTTTTTGTGCAGCCTGTGCGCCCTGCATCAATTTATCGAGGTCTGCGCCGCAAACCGCGATGGGAAGAAGACCAACTGCGGTGAGTACCGAGAAACGGCCGCCCACATCATCGGGAATAACGAAGCATTCGTAACCCTTTTGGTCGGCAAGCTGCTTTAATGTGCCGCGAGCCTTGTCGGTTGTGCAGTAGATACGCTTTGCCGCCTCTTCTTCGCCGTAGCGTTCTTCCAAATACTTGCGCAAAACGCGGAAAGCAATTGCAGGCTCGGTAGTGGTGCCCGATTTAGAAACGATGTTTACCGAAACCCTTTTGCCCTCGCAAATTTTTAAGATATCATCGAGTGCGCTGCCGCTGATGGTGTTGCCTGCAAAATAGATGTCAGGTGTGTTTTTGGGAAGCGCATTATAGTTGTTGGACTTTAAGAATTCGATTGCAGCCCTTGCACCAAGGTAGGAACCGCCGATACCTATTACAATGAAAACATCGGTATCGCTGATGATTTTTTCGGCCGCCTTTTTAATTCTAACGAATTCCTCTTTATCGTATGCGGTGGGGAGGTCTACCCAACCTAAGAAATCGTTACCGAGGCCTGTTTTGTTATGTAACATATTGTGAGCGGCCGAAACCTGTGCTTCTAAACCGGCCAGGTCATTTTCACGGATGAATTCTGCCGCATATTTGCTGTTAAAAGTTAGTGCCATTTTTTATTAAAACTCCTTATTACGATTGTGTATTATATTATGTATATATTGTACACTAAAAGTGATATTATTTCAATAAAAAAATAACACAAATTATTAATTTTTACAAATCAGAGGGTGAACAGTCCACGAAGGAGTCGGATAAGGCAGGTAAAGTAGGTAAGTTTATCTACACCGTTTGAGGCTTTAATTGGGATTACACCAACCTCCTGCTCGTTAAGATAGATGTGAACATAGCCAACGATGTCCCCTTTTTTAATTGGCGCTGTAAGTTCTTTTTCTAAGACAAGCTTTTGGGTTATACCGCTTTCTTCCCCCTTTTTAAGCAGTAGCGGCAGGCTACCTTCGGCTATGGGGATAACCTCATTTTCATCGCCCTTTTTAACGGGGATTGGTGTGAATTTTTCGGTTTCGGATTTAATATCGCAAAAGCTGTAGTTTGCAAAGCCGTAGTCCAGCAGCTTTTGTGCCCCTGCAAAGCGCTCCTTACTTGTTGGAGAACCGAGCACCACGGCTATTAAGGTTAGCCCTCCCCTTTCGGCTGTGGCTGAAAGGCAGGAGCCCGCCTGACCTGTTGTACCGGTCTTTAGCCCAAAGCATCCATCATAATAACGGATTAGTTTATTTGTGTTTACAAGCTCGGATTCGCCGCCGCGAAGAGAATCAATTTTAACGGTTGAATAGTCACGGATTAGCTTGTGTTTTATGAGTTCGGCCGACATTACGGCAATATCGCGGGCGGTGGTAAGGTGACCTTCGGCATCCAGCCCGTAGCTGTTTACAAAGCTTGTGTTTTTAAGGCCTAAATCCTGCGCCTTTTTATTCATAAGGGAAATAAAGGCTTCCTCACTTCCCGCAACCGCTTCGGCAAGGGCTACGGTAGCATCGTTAGCCGAGGCTATTACCGTTGCCCGCAGCAGCTCATCTATTGTCATAACCTCGCCAGGCTCCAGCCATATTTGAGAGCCTCCAAGGGCTGCCGCGTGCTCGGATGCGGTAACCTTTGTATCCAGCGACAGTTTGCCCTCCTCCAAGGCCTCCATAACCAAAATAAGTGTCATTATTTTTGTAATAGAGGCGGGGGCAAGCCTTTGGTCGGCATTAGTTTCATAAAGCACCTTGCCGGTATTATACTCCATAAGTATTGCCGACTTGGCGTTTATATTCAGTTTTTCGCCAATGGCGGCGTTTGCCTGAAGGTTGGCTTCCAGCGGAGTTTCAAGGTCGGCCCCGACATATTCGGTAGACACCTTTTTTGCATATACAGTTGTACTGCAACCAAAAAGCAAGGTGACCGACAAAATAATTGCAATTAACCTTTTCATATAAAAAACACCTCACAAAATTATATGTGAGGTGTATATCTTTAATAACCCAAACTGTCGGGCGTAATTATTACCTTAATTCGGTTTTTATCCCTTTGAAACGCTGTAATTAAATACTGAGAGCATATACGATTAGAGGTATTGCAGCCTTCAGCAATGCCGCCCTCTAATGCAATACAGTGACCAAGCTTACTGCAGGGGGTGTTAAGGCCAAGCCTTACGGCATTTTTAGGCGCAGCAATAGTTTTTACCCTTAAAAAGGCTTCGTTTACATCCTTTACAATTTTATTGGCGCCCACAATAAAAATTACCTTTTTAGGGCCAAAGGCAATACAGCCAACTCGGTTGGCGTTGCCATCTACATTAATAAGGGCGCCGCCCTCGGTTACGGCATTGGCCGAGGTTAAATACGCATCGGCCGAAAAGCAGTCGCGGTATAGCTTTGCAACATCTTCCACTTCGGCGCGGTTTAGGAAATTATAGTCTCCGCAATTCATAAGCTCGCTGACCCCACATTCGGCAAGGGTTACCGAGCCGCCGCAGGAGATTGTATCTCCTTGGTTTAGCAGCCCCTTAACTATTTCGGGTATTTGCTGTTTATTTTCGGCATAAAAAACCTCTATATTATTTGCCTTGAGGGCACTTATTGTATTCTTGATTTTTTCGTGCATACTATTCCCCTTTAATAATTTTTCCGCCGCCAAGCAGTACCTCACCCGAATAGAGCACTGCCGACTGCCCAGGCGTTGCGGCGCGCTGAGGCTTTTTAAATTCAAGTATTGCTTCGGTTTCGGATATTGGGTGGAACATACATTCCTCATCCCTTGCGCTGTAGCGAAGTTTAGCGGTACAGCTAATACTGCTGCCGGGAACTTCGGTAGCTATCATATTTATATCCTTTATATATATACGGGATTTAAAGATATGCTCTTCATCGCCAAGGACAACCTCGTTTGTGTGCGGATTTTTAGATATAACAAACTGCGGCTTGCCAAGGGCTATACCCAGCCCCTTTCGCTGACCGATGGTATAGCACTGATGGCCTAGGTGCTGGCCAAGGGTTTTGCCGTATATATCTACATACCTACCTTTTGGGAAAGCCGCGCCCTGATGAGTTTGAATGAACTCGGCATAGTTGCCGTTTGGCACAAAGCAAATATCCTGACTGTCCTTTGCCGAGGCCGAAGCCAGACTATAGCCTTGGGCTATTTGCCGCACCTCATCCTTTGTGAGCTCGCCCAGCGGCATTAGTGTATGGGCAAGCTGATGCTGAGACAGCTGCCAGAGCACATAGGTCTGGTCTTTTTTTGTATCTTCGGGGCGAATTATTAAATATCTGCCGCTTGCAGTATTAAAGGTTATTTTAGAATAGTGGCCTGTTGCGATATATTCGGCACCCTCTGCCACAGCACAGTCTAACAGCCCGCCGAACTTTATATACTTATTACATTCAACACAGGGGTTGGGGGTAAGTCCGTTTTCGTACTCGGCTATAAAGCGGCCGATTATTTCTTTTTTAAACTGCCGGCGCATATCATATATATAATGAGGTATGCCGAGTTTTTCACATACCGCTTTTGCGCGCAGTACCTCTTCACTTAATACTCCGCTATCTTCTACAAGGCGCAGGGTTGCTCCCAAAACGGTATGGCCCTGTTGCTTTAAAAGAGCAGCCACAACAGAGCTGTCCACTCCGCCCGACATTGCCGCCATTACCTTTGCCATGGAATAACCCCTCCTTTTAGTGTGGAATACAATCCTTTGAAAATGGATATATTATATGTATAGAGTTTACCATATTATCTTTTTTTTGTAAATCTTTTTAAGGCTTTCGGGGCCGTTTTAGGGCTGCAGCCGGCGCTTAGAGGTGATTTTTTGTAAAAATGCACAAAAAAACCGACACAAAAGGACAAACAAAACGGTTACAACCTTGTAACTTTTCGTAATTTATTTGTAATTTATAGTTATTTTGCACAAAAACAGCACTTTCTTTTCGTTTGACATATGTAAAAAACGAAGCTATAATACCCAAGAACTGAAATTGACTTACCGACCACGCCCCTTTTGGGACACGAATCAAAGGAGTTTATGATGTTACTAAAGACAAAGCAGCGCGCAGTTGAGCTTGCTCATAAGGCTGCTAACCTTATTAAGAGAAACGTTCCCGCAGCAATAAGCCTTGGGCTTAGCGTTATAGCAATTATGCTTACCGTTGTTTGCTCGGCCCATACAGTTACAGTGTTCGATGGAAAGACCTCCTACACCACTTCGGGTGTTGCATCCAACATTCCTGCGGCACTTGCAAAGGTTTCTCTTCCAAACAAAGATTTTAATATTGTAAGTGTTACAAATCATCTTTTTTCAACCAAGGTTGAAATTACCTACCGCGTTCCCCTTACCGTAAAAATCGGTGACCAAACCACAACCTATACCGTAAATCAAGGCAAGCTTGCCGATGTTTTAAAGCAGGCAGGCATTGAGGTTGATGAGCACGACATTGTAAGCCTTTCGCTTGACAGCTTTATAAGCGGAAACGAAACTGTTGAAATTACCGATGTTGAGTTTGCCGTTGAAACCTCTGTTGAAGCTATCCCCTACGGTAGCGATATTGTTTATTCCGATGCTTACGACACAAACACAAGCTTTACCGAACCCGGTAAGGCAGGCTCTAAAACAGTTACCTACCAGGTTAAATATGTAAACGGTGTTGCCGTTTCTTCTTCTGTTCTTAGTGAAACCGTTACCGAATACGCTGTTGACACCACCACAGTTATCGGAACAAGCGCACCCCAGCACCTTGCAAACAACTACACAAAAGCAGATGCTGTTTCAAGCATTTCTAAGCTTGATGCTCCCGATGACCTGCTCTTGGATGAAAACGGAAAACCCGTTAACTATACTTCTAAGAAAACACTCAGAGCTACTGCATACACCCATACCGGAAACCGTATGGCAACCGGCATATACCCCACACCGGGTTATGTTGCTGTTGACCCCAAGGAAATTCCTTACGGCACAAAAATGTATATCGTTTCGGCCGATGGACAGTATGTTTACGGTTATGCAATTGCAGCCGATACCGGCGGATTTATCCACGGCAACCGCGCCGATATGGACCTGTTTATGGATACCCACGCACAGTGCGTTAAGTTCGGCAGAAGAGATATTGTAGTTTATTTTGTAGACTAAATTAAAAAGACCTCGTTTCGAGGTCTTTTTTTATATTTCGTAAAACTGGGTGTAGGCCTTTTTGCCGCTGCTGTCTGCTACGGTTATGCGGAAGTATCCATCGGTCTCCATAATTGGGAATTCGGCATAGCTAATACTTTCGTTAGGCTTTGCAATCAATTTATCGGTACGGCGGCCACTGGTTATAAGGTGGGCCGATGCGCAGGGGGAAAACTCAATTTTAGCTACCTCGTTTTCTATAATAAGGGAGTATATTTCGGGGCCTGAGGAAGCGTAGAAATCGCCACCCTCAAGGGCGTGTATAACATCTTTATAGTCGAGCGATTTTGCGCTTAACATAATAAAGCCGCCAAAGGCATCGCTATTTTCATCATCGGGCAAGACCTTGTGCGCATCATCTCCTGCAAGGCAAAGCAGGGGCTTTCCTGCGCGCCAAAAGTTATCAAGCGCCGCTTCATCGGTCATGCTTGTCTGTTTCACACAGCTGTTATTATAAATTTCCACCGCAAAAAGCCCATCATAATTAAGGTAATCTTCGGCAGTTTCAAGCGACCAGGTTGGATGATTATAGGCAACAATAAAGCCTGCATCGGCCGCCTTTGCTATAATATCGTTGACCCCTTCGGTACTATAAATGCGCTCGTATTCCCCGTTGTGCTTTATAAGGTGCCTGAATTCATCTTTAATAAAGTGGTCTATTACCGAGCTGTAGCAAGGGGTTATGTTGTTGTGCGGGTCCCTTGCATATAGGCAAAGGTGGGTTACGCGCATATTAAGGTTTTTAAGGGTGGACTGATGTGGGAACTCCTTTATTGCAATTTCGCAGGAGGTTATGGTTAAAAAATCTTCATCATTTAAGTAGGAATAATCAAGTATATGTTCGTGGTCGGTTATGGCAAGGATGCTGTAGCCGCGCTTTTTATATTCCGCCTTTAGCTCTTCGGGGGTGAGCTTGCCATCTGAAAAGGTGGAATGAGTGTGCAGGTTTGCTTTATAAAAACCGGCTTCTTTATCAATTAATACTCTTTTCATTTTTTCTTCCTTTAAAAAAATTAAGGCGGCCAGATGGCCGCCTTATATTAATCTTCGGTATTCTCGGTAAGGTCGATAGCGGCTACGTGTACATTTACCTTGGTTACAGCATTGTTTGTCATGCTTTGAACCTTGTCTTTAACGCCGGCCTGAACCGCTTCGGCAACCTGCTTTGCATTAACATTTTTGCTGATGCAAATGTGAAGCTCTATTACAACTGCACCGTTTTTAATTTCAGCAGAAACGGGCTTGAAAACAGATTTACCCGAAAAGGCTTTTTTAATATCAACCTTTTTGGCCGCCATTGAACAAACGCCGTTTACCTCTAGCGCAGCCAAAGCCGCCATACTTTCGATTACATCAAGATTTATTGAAAGTCCGCTTGTAGTTGCCACAGATAATTACCTCCGTAATTTTGCTTTTTATTTATTATACCACAAAATCTTAAAAGGTAAAGATATTTTTACGAATTTTCGTTCGAGGCAATGATTTTTATATCGGCCGCGGTAAAATCGGTTTTAGACATAACGGCATCCCTTACCTGCTGAGTTTTGGCTGTGTCGAGGGCGGCATCTATTATTACATTGACGTCCTTTTCGCCGATTACTACCAGCACATTTTTAAAGCCCTTGGCCTTAAGCACAGTTTCAATTGCCGCTTCCTTTTCGGCGGCGGCAGCAAGTGCTGCGGCCTTATCGGTTGCCGACTTCTTTTCTTCGGTGGTTAACTCGGTTTTACCGATTAGCTCCTCTAAAACATCGAGAGCCTCTTCTCTTGTTTTATTTCTATCCGACCTTAGGGTTTTAAAATACTGATTTTCCTCCGATTTGTTTTGGTTTTCAACCTCGGCATTTACATATTCGGCCTGCCCTAGGTATTTGGAAGATGTATCGGCTTTATCGGTATCGTTTGATGAATATTTCATATTAAGCCCTATTGCCGCGGCAAGTGCCACCACCATAACGGCAAGTGCCAACTGTGTTTTTCCTTTTTTTGCCTTTTTCATTGTACTGTTTTCCTCCCGATGTATATTTTTCTTGACGGTATATCAAGCGCCGCACATACGGCATTTTTTATTTTTTCGCACCCTTCCTCACCTGCGTTGCAGATTATACTTACTCCCCTTACTTTTGGCATATACGCCGTTATTACAAGGGGGATTTCAGCTCCGCTTTTATCCCTTACGGTAATGAAGGTTTTTTCGCTTTCCTCGCTAACCTTATCGCTGTCTTCGGCGCCCTTTTCTTTAATTTCCTTAGCATAATCGTAAACCATACCCGAATCCAGCGTTACCATAACCACGGGCGAGGTATCGCCACAAATGCTTTGTACTGTTTGCCTTATACCCTCCTCCAGCAAGGAGCAGTACTCCTTTTGGGAAAATTCGGTTTTTGTTACTTGTTCGGTTTTATTGGGCGTAATGCTTGATATAAATATAAGCGCAACACCCACAAGGCCAAGTATAATAATTATTTTTGAGGCTTTTTTATCCTTTAATATCTGAGCTATTTTTTCCTTCACCGAATCACCTTAACGCTACAGTCTATTTTTTGGTCCAGCAGCGCCTGCTTTGCTTCTTGCGCCTTTTCACAGCCGTAAATTTCTATCTCATTAATACTTATGCTGTCATCCTCGTTTTTAGTAGCCTTGGCGGTAATCTTTTTAAAGGGAATACCATTTTCGCTCAGTATTTGCCCCACTATATTTTCGGCATATTTTTCATATAGCGCATTTGAATTATATTCAGCAACCACCGACTGTGATGTGGGGTAGAAAAAATTGAAATCCCCTCGCACCGCCACCGATAAAACGGTGCATATAAGCCCCAAGGACAAAATATATCTAAGGCTACCCCCCAGTGAGGTTGCGCCTATTAGCGAAACGGCCGCCGTTATTATTGCGGCGGCGCAAAAGGTTATGGCTATTTCTTTTACGGTATTCATTTAAAAGCCCCCTGCAATTATGCCAAGCGAAATTATAAATATCGCCCCAATAAAAAGCATTACCCCTATAAGCACAGCCAGAACCGAATCGGCCGCCGAGATTATATCGGTTTTAAAGTTAACCCCCAAAAGCTCGGACAATACGCTTAATGCAAAAAGGACTACCCGCCATATTAAAAGCTCGATTACCACGGGCAAAATGGTTGCCGCAATACCAACAACTGCGAACATTCCAACCGTGCTTTTGAGCAGCGATACTGAACTTATAAGTGTACCGAGCGATTCGGACAGCGCTCCGCCCGCAACGGGAATAAAGGAGCCTATCATAAATTTTGCGGTTTTAAGGGTTAGATTATCGGCCGCCTTGTTTATGGTGGTTTGAATGGACAAAAGCCCTAAAAACAGGGTTAAAATTAAAGACAGTGTCCACATTGCTATATTTTTTATGCCATCTCCCAAGCGGTTTGTGGTACCCATTGGCATAACGCTACCTGCGGCGGCAACCCCTAGGTAACAGCTCATTAACGGCACAATAACAAAGGCCGAAAGACTGCCCACAATACCTGCTGCACCAAGCAGCAAAAAGCTCATT